>CAMCYZ010000023.1 GCA_945885545.1 Spirosoma fluviale | reverse complement strand
GAAGAGTTATTTTGGAGCCCAGTAAACAAGAAAATATACACCGACAAAAAGGTAACCATAAAAACCCCGAGAGAATCCATAACCGCCTCAGGAGGCATGGAAGCTACTGAAGACTTCTCCAGATACTCGCTCCGCCGCCCCAAAGGCACCTTTATGGTGGATTCGCTCAGGACTATTGTGGATACTACCGGACAGGGTTGAGTTGGGCTAATTGGGCATAGAAGCATACTTATGGTGCATTCAAAAAATGTTTTGGGAAACCATTAATTCAGTTTTCATTTCACCTCCATTCGCTCTTCGACATCTTCCCGATATCGAAGCTAGATAATGAGGATTTCCAATCGGAATCATAAATTTCCAATGCTAACGCACCGGTTCTTGTGCAATAATAATCAAGCACAAGGCTTTTTAAATTGCACAATTAGAGCTCATACATTCTGTCTTAAATCTATAAAAATCAGATTGAAAATCCTATTTATCTAGCTTCGACATGCCCTGCGAAACATGGCGAATATTATTGTAAGTATCACATTTACTGTATTTTATATTTTCAACCACACGTCTGGAACACGAGGGTGCTATCATAGCCATTTCGTTTGATTTTAGGAGTTTGATTCTATTTTGTTAAGACGCAATATCTCCTGAAAAATCACATTTATTTTAAAAAAAAAGTTCCTATTTGGGGTCGAAATGGTGTTACCAACATGTTTTACACATTACCTTAAAGGAGAAGTTTCGACAAAAATAACGCTATAGACTCCTGCCATTTTTAGATTAAAAGGAAAATTGAACTGAAGGCAATTTCTAAAACCGTAGCTCAATTAAATTTAATAAGTAAATTCATGAATTTGCCTTTAAATTTGCACATTTACCAATTTTTGGTAACTTTGGAAAAAAATATAGAAAATGAAAAATACATCCATTTCACTTGGGGACTATTTTGACAAGTTTATTAGTAGCCAAGTTTCTACAGGGCGTTATAAAAACGTTAGCGAAGTTGTGCGTGCAGGGCTCCGACTTTTAGATGATGAAGAAAGTAAAATAACAGCTTTGAAAGCCGCAATTCAGAAAGGTTTAGACAGTCCTCGGGTTGAGAATTTCGACTTTGAAGCCAATTTGATAAAACAAAAAACTGAAAGACGTAAAAATGGCTAATGTTATTTTACGACAAGAAGCTATTGACGATTTGAATGATATTTAGGCTTATACTTTGGAAGAATGGTCTGAAAAACAGGCTGATAAATATTATGAAACTTTGAAATTTGCTTGTTTGCAAATAGGGAAAGATCCAAAGCTCGGAAAAGAATATGACGGAATAAGTAGCAATCTTTTAGGACTTAAAACAGCTAAACACATAATATTCTACCAAATTGTTTCTGAAGAAGAAATAGAAGTTATTAGAATTTTACACGAAAGAATGGATTTAAAAATCAGGATAAATGATTAAAAGCTGCCTTCCTCCTCCTTAGTCACAGACAAAGGTGGAGTATCTATCGGTCTTCAGACCAAAACAAAACAATCTTCAAGATGACGTTTAGATAAAAAAACAATTAGGAATAATCGATAAAAGGCTTTTAATATAACTCACAACCCACCCTAGCCACTTCATCCGCCTCCAAAATAGTCTTAGAAGTCCCCCACTTGTCATTCAGAAAAGTAATCAATTGGGCTATATCTAGGTTATAAAGGCCTTTGGCGGCAGGCATTTTTTGGTTGTAGGTTTTACCGGCAACGTTGATAGGTCCTTCGAGGCCGTTTTTGATGATGCAGACCAACTTGTTTTTGTCTTGTAGATAATCTGAGCCTTTTACGGGTGGATAAAGATTTCGTAAGCCTGAGCCGTCCAAGCCGTGGCAGTTGGAGCAGTTTTTCTTGTAGATTTCTGCTCCGGATATTACGTATTGTTCGTATTTTACCTCTGCGTCGCTGGAACAAGCTGAAAAGATGTTAACGAGGAGAATAGCTATTAAAGTAGCATAAACTGGCCTCTTTAACCTCATCCCGACCCTCTCCAGAGGGAGAGGGAGTTTAAGTATTATTTTTTTTTCAAAAAAGTAATTATTTATGAAGCAAAAGCTCAATATCTTTGATGAGTCTGTTGACCTCTTTTTCTTTGGTACCATCATAAACTCCTCTAATATTTCTGTTTTTATCAACCAACACAAACGCCCCACTATGTACAAATCCGCCCTCGTCCACGGCCTCTTTGTCTTCCATGGCCGAAACCATGTACGATTTCTGAGCTATTTCGTAGATTTTCTCCTGCTCACCCGTTACAAACTGCCATTGATTGGTGTTTATACCTAGTTTCTCTCTGTAGGCTTTCAATACCGCCACGGAATCGTGCCTAGGATCGATGGTGTGCGACAGTATACCCAGTTCAGGATTGTCTTTAAATTTCTCGTAAATTCTGAGCATTTGGGTTTTCATTACCGGGCAAATGGTCGGGCAAGACGTAAAAAAAAAGTCACCGATATATATTTTACCTTTAAAAGCCTCTTGCGTGAGGGTATCGCCATCTTGATTTACGAATTTAAAATCCGGAATGGCGTGATACACCGAATCCCCTTTTTCGTTGACATCGTGCTGACCTATGTAGGGCAACTTGCGGTTGGAGTCTCCACAACTCCAGATAGCTAAAGACCAGGAAATAAGTAATCCAAATATTGAAAATCTTTTCATCTTGTTTATGTAACCTCACCCTTACCCCTCTCCACAGGATAGGGATAGGAATTATGAATAAATCTTATTTGTGTTCTTCGGTGAACTTTTTGGCTGCTGCTATGGCCGATTCGGTGTCGGTAGTAAGTTTCTTTACTTCAACCTCCAGCCCGGTGTAAAGATTAAGCTTTTCGTTCTTATCTTTCACGTCGTTCATAGCCACACCGAAGTTTTTCATCCATTCATACATATCGTCTTCGGCTTTTTGCAAATCTGTTGAAAGTTTAAGTGCCACAGCTTTGTCAGCCTCCGATGCTTTTTCAGAAGCAGCCATCAAATCCTTTTTGATGTCGGCAATAGCCATGGTTTTGGGCATTACTTCGTCGTGGCCTTTCATCAAAACCGTATTTAGTTTTTCTATTTCACCATCTATTTTGTTGCCGCAGGCTATTGTAAAGCCTATCAAAAGAGCAAAAATCAAATTTGAGAATTTCATATTGTTTTTAGTTATTGTTTTCCAACATTTCTATAGCACTCCTGATGGCACTTTCAGAAGGATTCTGCCCTCCAATCATCTTCGCCACTTCTACAATTCGCTCATCGCCATCAAGTTTTCGCATCAAACTCACCGTTTTGGTGTCTGAATTGTCTTTATAAACATAAAAATGCGTTTGGCCTTTTCCCGCAATCTGGTGCAGGTGAGTAATGGCAATCACCTGAAGTTTCGAGGACATTTCTGTAAGCATTTTACCCACTTTTATGGCCACTTCTCCGGATATACCCGTATCTATCTCATCAAAAATGATGGTCGGTAAAGATTTTTTCTCAGCCAAAACATATTTCAGACTCAACATCACCCTTGAAAACTCGCCACCCGAGGCCACATCTTTGAGTGGTTTTGGGGTTGAGCCCTTGTTGGCCGAAAATTCAAATATCAAATCGTCTATCCCATCGGCCGCAAAAGCCTTTTCTTTTGTACCAATCAGCAGTTTAGCATCCAGCATTCCGAGCTCAGCCAATAAATCTTGGATTTTGTCTACCAAAGGCTTAATGACTTTCTTTCTGCTTTCTGATAGAGCCAAGGCGTGCTTTTGTGTCTCGGCAAAAAGTTTTTCTTTGTTTTTTTGTAAAACCTCCAACTCATCCCCTAAGTTAACCACTTTGCTGACTTTTTGCTGCAAATCTTCTCTAATTTCGATGAGTTCAGTGATACTTTTTACGGCATGTTTTTGTTGTAGTCTGAAAATAGCATTCAGCCTATCTCTCAAAAAAACAACCTTTTCATCGTCTGTTTCTACCTCAGAATCCTCCGATTCTATTTCGTTAGAGATATCTTGGAGCTCTATCAAACTGCTATTAAGTCGTTCTTTTAATGCCGCATATTTTTCAGAAATACCGCTGATGCTGCCCAAGGCTACATTGGCGTCCTTCAATAAACCCAACACCGAAAGGTCGGGATTGTTGAGATATTCATACGCAAAACCGAGTTTTCGTTTTACTTCTTCGGCATTTTCCAAAATCAACAATTCTTCCTCCAATTCGGCTTGCTCCTCTCCGAGCAGTTTGGCCACAACCAATTCATCCAAAAGAAATTTATTGTAATCAAACTCCTTTTTGAGACTGTCCGCACTTGCTTGTAAGATTTGCAAAGCCTTTTCGGCTGATTTGAAAGCTTTGAATGAAACCAGATACTTTTCTGAGAGAGCCTGATTGCCAGCAAAAGCATCTACCAAAGCCAATTGATAGGCATTGGTATTGAGCAAAAGCGTATCGTGCTGAGAGTGAATATCCATTAGGTATACACCCAAAGTCTTCAAAACATCCAAGGTAACAGGAGTGTCATTGACAAAAGCACGAGACTTTCCATTCGGCGAAATTTCACGACGGATAAGGCACGCAGGATCGTAATCAAGTTCCAAGTCATCAAAGAAAGGTTGTAGGTCAAGTTTGGATAAGTCAAAATTGCCTTCTACGACACATTTCTCGTTTTCGTCAAACAATGCTTTGGTATCGGCTCTGTTTCCCATCAGAAGACCCATAGCTCCCAACATAATGGATTTACCCGCACCGGTTTCTCCAGTGATAATGTTCAGACCAGCTTCAGGTTGGATTTCCAGATGCTTGATAAGGGCGTAGTTCTTTATGAGAAGGCTTCTAAGCATTTATTTGAAATGATTTTAGCAAAATTAAAGATAGATTCGATAGGAAGCAAAAAGCATTCAATAAAGAAATGAATTATTGAGCCGCAAAAAAAGCATCGCCCAAATCGTCGATGCTTTTCTGTAATAAACCTTAACTTTAAACTATGAAAAAAAACTACCTCTCGGTATAACTTTGTTTGAGTGCCGTGGTTCGAGTTGTGAGTTTCGAGTGCACGCATTCAAAAATTTAATCTCTTCTAAATTTCTTTTTTTTTAAAGTTTGGAAAAAAAGCATCGCCCAAATCGTCGATGCTTTTCTGTAATAAACTTTAACTTTAAACTATGAAAAAAAACTACCTCTCGGTATAACTTTATTTGAGTGCCGTGATTCGAGTTGTGAGTTTCGAGTGCACGCATTCAAAAATTTAATCTCTTCTGAATTTCTTTTTTTTAAAGTTTGGAAAAAAAGCATCGCCCAAATCGTCGATGCTTTTCTGTAATAAACCTTAAACTATGAAAAAAATGTCTTTATCTTTATTTATTATCTAGCTCCTAAGTACTCTTTAACAGCCAAAATTTTAAACTCTGTACGGCGGTTTTGTTGATGTTCTACTTCCGAGCATTTCACAGAATCATCACATTCGTTTACCAACTCAGTCTCTCCATATCCTTGGGCGGTTAACCTGCTAGAACTAATTCCTTTTTTGATCAAATAATCTACCACTGATTTGGCTCGCTCCGCTGATAATCTTAGGTTATACTCTTCGCTCGCCCTGCTATCAGTATGCGACCTTAGTTCTATTTGAATGTCTGGATATTTCTTCAAAATCGGAATCACTTTGTTGTCGAGTTCCTTTTTTGCATCGGTTCTAATCTCCGATTTATCCAAGTCATAATAGATATTGTCTAATCTAAATATATCACCTTCACCAATCATGCCAAAGTTCTGTTCTACCGAAATATTTTTCTTAGAATTTTTAATTTTTCCTATACTTTCGGTATTTATGGCATAGTTATCTTTCACCGCAGTCACACTATATTTGCCGTCACGAACTGGTTGAAAGACATATCTTCCATCTACTCCAGTAATTATGGTCTCTATACTTCCGTCACGCTCGTTTTCAAGTCTTACGGTCGCACCTGCGATTGGTCTTTGGTCAACTTCTGAAACTATTCTCCCACGCACCAACGGACGCTTTGAAGGCTCCAGATATAATTTTAACTGTTGTTTTTTTGCAAGAGAATTCGACATGGTACCGTACGTTATCGTACCCACTTCGTAACCTTCTTTGAAAGCTTTAAACTCAAAATCTGAACCGCTCTCTAAACACAGTGAAGTTTGACCTTGTGAATTGGTGATGTAGCGTTGCTTATTCACACCGTTTTTCACCATTCTGAGTTCGGTATCGGCTAATGGCTCATTGGTTTCCTGATTCAGTACAATCAAATTCAAAGAGTTACAACCTTTTGTAAATGCATAAATGTTATCGTCAGAATACCCTTTTCTGCGGTTTGAGCTAAAATAGCCATGACTTCTTTGTGCATCAGTAATGAAACCAAAATCGTCTTTGGTAGAATTTATTGGAGCCCCTAAATTTTCAACTCCGCCAAAAGGAACGCCATTTCTGAACTCCACATAGAACATATCTAATCCACCCAATCCAGCATGACCGTCAGAAGCAAAATAAAAATTACCGGCCTCGTCAACAAACGGAAACATTTCATTGCCCTCTGTATTTATTTCTCTTCCTAGATTTACTGGCACCCCCCAGCTGCCGTCGCGGTAATCGACCACATAAATATCTGTACCACCAAACCCTCCCGGCATGTCTGAAACGAAATACATTTTGCGGTTATCGGGGGAGAGTGCAGGATGCCCAGTAGAATATTGATCGGAATTGATTGGCAACTCCTTTATGTCTGTCCATTTGTTGCCTTTTTTGCTGGCTATAAAAAGCTTTAGCATATTCACGCCTTTGTCGCTTTTCTTAGCTCTTCCTTTGTTGTAGTTATTTCTTGTGAAAACTATCTTTTTGTAATCCTTAAAAAACGTAACAGGTCCTTCATGATATTTTGAATTAATAGACTTGCTAAACTCCTCTATTTCAGGCTCCTCCATATCATCAAAGTTTTCGTTGGCCTGAATTTTATTCGGTTTGATAGATTTTTCACTCGACCCCAAACTCGCCAGAGCCATTTCTACGCTTTTGCGGGTTTCCTTCCTGAGCGAAAGGGTATCTGAGAAAAGAAAAAGGTCTAAGAAAGGTGTTTCATTTTGAATAAACACCCTTTTAATACCCGAACCCTCGTTTCTGGCCGACACAAACACCAAACCATTTTCATAGAACATTGGGCTGAAGTCAGAATATTTAGAATTGAGCGGATAAACGAAATCGACATTATAAAGGTCAGAATCTTTGTAAAAAGCAGAATTGTCCATGTAAGCAACCGTAAACTTCCGACCTCTGAAGTCTTCTTTTTGTTGCTCGCCATAACGACTGTACATTTTTTGAGATTCACGATATTTACCGTTGTTGGCCAAAGCCTGAGCATAAAACAGAAATTGCTCACTATCTAGACCTTCCTCAAAGTTTTTAAACAAATCTTTATAAACCCGCTCGGTGTTTTTGGTGTCCTGGAGTTTTCTGTAACAAAAAGCCAGCTTTATTAAAGCCTCTTTTTCTTGCTCTTTTTTGTTACTACCACTCCCGAGAAAAGCCTCATAATTTCTTAGAGCCTGAGCATAAGCCATTTTTTCAAACTCAGCATTGGCGGTACGCAATCGGCTAGATTGAGCATAAGAGAAAATACCTATAATGTTCAAAAGCAGAACTATGGTAAGTTTAGTTTTATAATTGGACAGCATCAGAACAAGCGTTTTATATAATTAGGAAAGGCGATAACGTCTTTCGGTGTATTGGTCAAATTCCGTACCAAAAAGATTTCATGTACAGTCAAGGTAATTTGAAACAAAATACGCTAAAGACCTTAAATTTCAAAAAAAACTTACCTTTAGGATATTTTTAGTCGCCGATGTAAGCTTGTAGCGGTCATCTGTTCGAAGGCCTACCAGCCACAGAATATGGTTTTTATCCGTCAAGACTAATTGATTTTTTTTATACGGAGCATCTATTTTAGCGTTTATCAGGAAGTCAGAAACGAGTTTTTTACCCTCCATACCGAAAGGCTGAAATTTATCTCCACGCTGCCAAACACGCAAACTAATAGGCCATTCTATCAAATCAAAATCAAAAAAAGCTTGTCCACTTTTCCTGATATCCATAATACTTGGAAAGCCTTTGGTTTCTTGAATTTGAATTCTTCTATTGTCTGTTTCATAAACGCCCGGAGCCAGAAATTCGAATATTTCAGACGTCATTTTGTAATTTTTTTCTAGAAACCACTCTCCTCGCCCAACTGTGAGCGAATGACTTGCAGACGTGATTTTCCTGCCTGCTAAATCCACCTTTAAAAGATCCACTACATCCTGAAAATTAAACCCGTAAGGTTTGAGAAATTCCTCCAAAATCAATGAAAAACCAGCACTATTTTCCCATTTTTTCGAAGGGATTTTTATAAGCTCTCCAAAATCTATCGATTGCTCAAAGACACGCAATTTTTCTTCAAAAATATCATTTAAAGCTTCAAAACGTTGGAAATTGTTCTGTATGGTGCTTTCTATTCCCGGGTTTATTTCTTTCAGAACCGGAATCACTTGATGCCTGATTTTATTTCGTTGATAGTCGGTAGTTTGATTAGAAGCGTCTTCACGCCAAGTCAGATTATTGCTTTCTAAGTATTTCATAATCTTATTTAAGCTAGCGAACAAAAGCGGCCGAATAATCCTATCTTTATTTAACGGAATAGACTTTAAACCCTTAGGGCCAGTGCCTTTGGTAATATTAAGATAAAGCGTTTCTATTTTATCGTCTAAATGGTGAGCAGTAGCTAATAAATCAAATTCATTAGTCGCCATAATTTCCTTAAACCAAGAATATCTTAGCTCACGAGCGGCCATTTGGGTAGATACGCCCCCTTCTCTGGCAACTTGTTTGGTGTTGGTTTTTGTACAAAAAAACGGAATATTCTTTTCTTCGCAAAACTGTCGAACAAAGTCTTCATCACCATCAGAGGCTTGTCCTCGTAATCCGAAATTATAATGTGCAGCTGAAATATTAAACTTGGCTTCCAGAAAAAGATGAAGAAGTGCCATGGAGTCTTTACCTCCACTGACCGCCACCAAGATTTTGTCGGTGGTGGCACAAAGCCGATTTTTGTTAATAAACCATAAAAACTCCTCTAGCATCCAATATTGAGAATAATCATTAACAAAAATACGTTAATTTTGCTTTATGAATCACAAAACCTCGTTTTCTTTGAAAGAAAAGGCATCATTTTTCACCATTTTAGGTTTACTGCTTTTAGCAAATTCTGCACAGATTTTTGCACAAAAACCATTGAACCCTATAAAAGATAACGGACCCAAAAGCATGATAGAACTTGTTAGAGCTGATAGTTTGGTAGGAGAAAACAGTCTTTCTCGCACACAAACTTTCCTCGGGAATGTGATTTTTATTCACCGTGGCGTTAAATTGGGATGTCAGAAAGCCATTCATAACCAATCATCCAATTTTATAGAAGCTTATGGCAAAATTGTGATAAACCAAGGCGATACCTTGACCATTGTGGGAGACACACTGCTTTACGACGGCAACCTTCGATTTGCAAAAGTCTATGGCAAGCAAGTAATTCTAAGAGACAAAAAAGTAACGCTCCGAACCACTAAAATGCACTATGACCTCAACCGTGATCAAGCCTATTATCCTGTGCCTGGCGTTCTGAACCAAGATTCCAGCCGATTAAGCTCAAAAGAAGGTTATTACAACACTAGAACCAAATATTTTAGATACATCGGCGATGTCGAAATCCTAAATCCCAACTACACCCTTTGCACCGACTCGCTCGACTACGACACCTACACCAAACAAGCTATTTTCAAAACCTTCACCACTATAAAAAGTAAAAATGGTGATTTGTCAGCTTACAAAGGCAGGTACAATATCAAAACTAAAGTTTCGGCCTTTCAAGGTAGAGCCAAAGTGACCAATGCCGATTACAGCCTAGAGGGTGACACTTTACAGTTTGACAACACCAAAGGCTCAGGAAAGGCAGAGGGAAACGTGGTTTTTGTGTCATTTAAAGACAGCCTGGTGGTAGTTGGGGAAAAAGGGTTGCGGTTTGGAGAGACCGGGCTTACCAAAATAATAGGCAATACGATAAGCCAGCGGGTATCGCAAAAAGATACCTTATTGATAGCTTCAGATACGTTATGGGTATTTGAAAAACCAAAAAATAAAACTTCAGACAGTTTAAGCCATACTAAAAAACTTGCGGCTGAAGATTCTTCGGTTAAAGCTGAAGTGAATAACCCGACCTTGGACAAGAAAAAAAACATGCTTACACCCATACAAAGCACTGAAATAAAGACCGTTGCACCAGCAGATACCGCTAATAAAAACACAACACCAACAAGCAAAGACATAGAAAAAATTATTGCAGACGGCAAGGTGGAAGTTTACCGAACAGATTTTCAAAGCCTGAGCGATTCATTGGTTTATAATCTCAAAGACTCCCTCATTCACTTTTTCACAAAACCCATCATCTGGAACCAAGAGAACCAATTGGAGGCCGATACGATAATAATCACTTTGAAAAACAACCGACTTAAATCCATGGAGCTTTTACAGAACAGCTTTGTGGTTGAGGTGGATACCATCCGAAACTTTAACCAAATAAAAGGAAGAAAAATAGATGCTCTTTTTGATACGAAATCGGTGCTGCAAACCATAAAAGTAGAGGGTAACGGAGAATCCAAATATTTTGCCTTGGACGAAAAAAACCGAATAATTGGCCTAAATACTGTTCAATGCTCAAGTATGCAGTTTTACTTTAAGGAAAAAAAAATAAAAAGTATAGTTTTCAGAGGAAATCCTGAATCTACCTTAATTCCACCCAAGGAAATAATCACTGAAGACATGAAACTGGATCGATTCGAATGGAAAGCAAATAAAAAACCAACAAAAGACACCATTTTTGCCAAAAAGTTCGGAAACCTCATCAGAAACACCAAGTTGATGGTTATGTGATTTGGCTCTCAAAATATTCTGATTAAACCAAATATCGAAAGCCTTTTCCTAATGGTGTAGCAAAATTCGATTGACGCTCAGTTTTTCAAACTCCTTCTTAAGGACTCAATCTTTCGATTTTCCAATTGTCGCCTTCTTGCGTGAACAAAATCCTATCGTGTAATCTGTTGGGTCTCCCCTGCCAAAACTCTATGCTCTGTACTTTTAGAATATATCCTCCCCAATGTGGCGGACGAGGTATCACCTCCAAATTTTCAAATTCGTTCTGATAAAAAGCCAATTTATCATCCAAAATATCTCTTCCTGATATCACCTCGCTTTGGCTGCTTACCCAGGCTCCTATCTGACTTTCTCGAGGTCTTGACCAATAGTAAGCATCAGAATCCTGCTCCGATACTTTATCCATAAAACCCTCAATCCTAACCTGTCGCTCAAGT
Source organism: Spirosoma fluviale (assembly GCA_945885545.1). Classification (GTDB taxonomy): domain Bacteria; phylum Bacteroidota; class Bacteroidia; order Cytophagales; family Spirosomataceae; genus Leadbetterella; species Leadbetterella lacustris. The sequence continues at coordinate 17,162 of CAMCYZ010000023.1, read as the reverse complement.
TTATCCCAAAAGAAAGTTAAACATGCGGCGTTATTTTCAGCCAACTCCTGACCTTTGTGACTGTTGTAGTTGGTAAAAAAAACAAACCCATTTTCGTCGAATCCCTTCAATAGTACCACTCTTGCCGAAGGTCTACCTTCTTTGATGGTGGACAAAACCATCGCATTAGCTTCAATTAATTTCGCCTCTAAGGCATCTTTGAACCACTCGGAAAACTGAATATATGGATTTTTAGAAACAATATTTTCAGATAATTCGTTAAGTAAATAATTGTTTCTAAGTTTGGCAACGGTAGTTTTGTCCATGATTTATTAACCTTTTTTATGTTTATTACGTATATTTATTAAATTTGCGACCTGAATAAGATTACAAACGAATTTTGATGATTGAACCAAGTATCGAACCGACCAACAACATTGATAATATCAATGCCGAAAATTTAGTTTCGGAAAGCACTGAAATAACTTCAGGCGACACCTCTGTGGAAACAACCTCAGCTGTTGAATTATCAGAAACTCCTCAAAGTTCTGAAATATTAGCAGAAGAAAAAATGATTGACATCACAAACTCTGAAGATACCGCAGAAAGTGCTCCTGAAGGGGGTAGTCTAGAAGCAGTTTTGGAGCATAGCAAGGATGAAATCGGTACAGAAAATACCAAGCTAGAGGAATCAGCAATAGTAACTTCCGATGAATTGGCGACAGAAATTCAGACAGAAAGTACGGATATTGAAGAAATAGAAGAAATAGAAGAGCCTTCTTCTATGCCAAGTTTCGACAATGACTTTACCAACTACACTAAGAAAGACTACGTAGACTTAGCAGACAAAATGCTAGTTGCTATGAATTCTAGAAGCCTTGGTTCGTCTGATGTAAAAAACATCGATAACGTTCTAAAAGTAATCAGGGGAGTATTCGATGAACTCACTCAAACAGAAAAGGCAGAAGCCCGAAAATCTTTTAAAGAGCAAAACAATACAGACGAAGGCTTTGAATTCAAAAACGACAACTATGCCATCAGATTTGAGGGGATTTTGGTACAAATTCGTGAGAAAAGACAGTCGTTCTATCAAAAATTAGAGAGAGAAAGAGAAGATTATTTCGAGGTTAAGACAAGATTGCTCCAAAGCCTGAGAGAAATAGTAGACATAGAAGAAAAAGGTGAGTCAAAGAACAATTGGGAGGCGTTTAAAAAACTCCAAACCGAGTGGAAAAACGCCGGAAATATCAACTCTGTACACAACGGTACGCTTTGGTCGGCTTACAATGCTTTAGTTGATAGATACTTCGACATCAGAAGTATTCAAAATGAGCTCAAAGACCTCGATAGAAAAAAGAATCTAATTAATAAAGAAGGTGTGGTTATCAAAATTGAGGCGATTGCCGATACATTGAAAGAAAGCCCGCTAACCAACATAGTTTTAAAGAAAGCCAATGAGCTTTTATTGGAATACAAACAAATAGGGCCAGGACCAAGAGAAGAACAAGAGGCTCTTTGGTCTAGATTAAAAGCTGCTTTTGATGTAATTTACGAGAAAAAACGCGAATTAGCTAAAGAAAACAGTGCCTTAAATGAGGACATTTTCAATGCCAAAAATCAGCTATTTCTCAATCTAAAGCCTTACCTCGATTTCCAAAGCGACAGCATTAACGAATGGAATGCCAAGTCTAAAGAAGTTATGGAAATCCAAGACCAATGGAATGCCATCAAAGGTGCTATGCCGCGTGACAAAGGCAAAGAGATTAGTAAAGATTTCTGGCATGCATTGAAACAGTTTTTCAAAAACAAAAATGACTTCTTTGCTAAGTTGGAGGCTAAACGTGAGGCCAACTACAAGGCCAAAGAGGAATTGTGCATAGCCGCCGACGAAATATTGGCCACAGATGATCATTCGGCACCCAATACTAATAAAATCATCGACTTACAGAAGAAGTGGAAAACAGTTGGCCACGTACCTGAAAAATACAAGGACACCTTATATAATCGATTCAAAGCCACTTGTGACAAATATTTTGATCTGAAACGTACCGAAACCAAGTCGCAAGATGCAGAGTTTGAAGCTAATCTGACCAAGAAAACTGCTATCTGTGAAGAAATAGAGAAATTGGCAGAAACCGGCATTTCAGACTTAGCCAAATTAAGCGACTATAAGAAAGAATTTGCTGCAATTGGATTTGTACCTCGTAAGGATATGCAAAACATACAAGCTAGATTCATAAAGGCTATCAATAATTTTGTAAAGACATCGTCAGGACTCGATAAAACCGAAAAAGACAAATTGATGCTCCAAAACGAGGCCGAGGTGGTGTTAAAATCAGGCGGAAGCAGCAAGAACCTTGATAAGCAAGAAAGTGAAATTAGACGTAGAATGAAGACCCTAGAGGAGGAAATTTCGCTCACTAAAAACAATATAGAATTCTTTGGCCACTCTAAAAACGCAGAAAAACTCAAAGCTGAATACATGCAGAAGGTTTTGAAAGCCGAAAAAGAGTTGAAAGATTTGCAAGATAAAATCAAACTTATCAACGCAGCCAACTAATACGGAAAAACCTAATTGTTTGAACGAAAAACAAAAGTTTTGATTATCAAACAATTAGGTTTTTTTTTAAAAAAAGATTAAAAATATTTGCGTGGTGTGTTTTTTGGTTATAGTTTTGCACCACAATTAAGGAACGGCATTCAACACGAAAGCACAACTTAGTTAAATTATAGGCCTCTTTAGCTCAGCTGGTAGAGCAACTGATTTGTAATCAGTAGGTCATTGGTTCGATCCCGATAAGAGGCTCAGAAGAATGAAAGAGTTACAATGAAAATTGTAACTCTTTTTACTTTTGTACACATAAGAAACATACAAATCGAGTTTCGCAAACGGTATATTCATACATTATTTATACTTCAACTATACTTGTTCAATTCTTCCTCTTGGTTATTACTATTTACACATTAGGCTTAGGAAATCTAGTATTTCTAGGAAATGCAGGAATGGGAAATGCTAATGAATGCAAAGTGGTGCAATAGCCTCCAAGTACCTTTTAATTAGCTATTTAATCAATAAATGTTTTTTTTGTTTTCAGGTCAAATCAAATAAATGCAAAGGAATGGCACCTCAAAAAGGACTTATTAAGTTGAATGCTGCTGTCGGAGGTAGTACTTTCTATAAACCCCAATATGAATATGCTGCAGAAAAAAAGGTAGTGTGGGTGGCAAAAGAATCGCAAACAATCCGAATTTCAAAAAATCTTGAAAACGATGCAGAATATGTTACTACAAGAAAAGTATTTAAGATGCCAAGGAAAGTATTTAGAAACAGATTGCCTAGTTCTGCTAAAACCGGATGATTGAAAGGCTTACGGCCAAAATGGAGAAGATAGCTCAAGCCAATGAAGTTAACCTAACACTCCTAGATTTTCGAAATCCTAGCATCGAGTAGACAGGGCAAATATATCTTATCTTATGGACTTTACTATCATACACGGACTTCCACCGCATAGTTTATGGTCATAAATTACATAAAAAAGCCCGTTTCAAAAAATAGAAACGGGCTCAATTCAAAATTTAAATTTAGAATCTATAAGACTGAAAGTGCTTTCTGTATTCTTGAAATTGACTTTTCTTTACCCAAAATTTCTATGGTCAACATCAAATCAGGCCCTTTGCCTTCGCCAGTTAAGGCCAAACGTAATGCTTGCATGATTTTACCCGGCTTGATGCCTTCTGCTTCTAAACCAGCAAAAAGTGCATCGTGAATGTCTGTTGAATTAAATCCAGAAACACCTTCAAGGATTTTGACTACAACTGGCATAGCTGTTTTAGCTAATTCATCCCATTTTTTCTGAGATATTTCTTTGTCGTATGCTTTGATGTCCTCAAACAAATAAGGCACTTCCGCAATCATTTCTTTGGTGAAAGTCACACGCTCTTTCATTAATTTCACTATTTTTTCTGAAAGCGAAGAATCGTTTAAAGTAGCATTCAGTTCGCCTGCCAACCATGCATCGTCTTTCTGACGAAGATACATTTGATTATACCATTTGGCCTTGTTTACGTCAAACCTTGCTCCTCCTTTGTGGATATTGTTGATATCAAAAGCAGCAATAAGTTCGGCTAGAGTCATAATTTCTTGCTCCGTGCCTGGATTCCAGCCCAAAAATGCCAAGAAATTCACCACTGCGTCTGCATAATAACCGTCTTCTCTAAAGCCTCTTGAAATATCTCCTGTAGTTTTATCTTTCCACTCTAAAGGAAACACCGGAAAGTCTCCCAAAACACCATCTCTTTTACTCAACTTGCCGTTTCCCTCTGGTTTGAGCAATAAAGGCAAATGTGCAAATTCTGGGGGATTCCAACCAAAGGCTCTATAAAGAAGCACATGCAGTGGAGCAGAAGGCAACCATTCTTCACCACGAATCACATGCGTGATTTTCATCAAATGATCATCGACTATATTGGCCAAATGATAAGTGGGCATACCGTCGGACTTCATCAAAATCTTGTCGTCAATGGTAGAGGAATGTACTACCACCCAATCTCTCACGATATCTTTAAACCTGATTTCTTCTTTCAAAGGCACCTTCAAACGTATTACATGAGGCTCCCCGTTTTGCAATTTAGCAGTAACTTCATCTGCCGATAAGGTCAATGAGTTTTTCATCTGCATCCTCGTCACTGAATTGTACGAAATATTATCTACTTTGGCTTCTTCCAAAGTTTTTCTCAACTCATCCAACTCCTCCGAAGTATCAAAAGCATAATAAGCTTTGCCAGCATCTACCAATTGCTGAGCATACTTGCCATAAAGATCTTTTCTTTCTGATTGTTTATAAGGCCCAAATTCTCCTCCCTGTTGTACACCCTCGTCAATCTTTATTCCTACCCATGCCAATGCCTCTTGGATGTATTCTTCAGCTCCTTCTACAAAACGAGTTTGGTCGGTATCTTCAATTCTCAAAATCATGGTTCCGCCCATTTTTTTGGCAAAAAGATAGTTGTAAAGGGCAGTACGAACACCACCGATATGTAAAGGCCCGGTTGGACTTGGGGCAAATCTTACTCTAACACTCATAAAAAAAATTAAATTGGGATGCAAAAATAGCAAGCTATGAGCTAAAATCACCCGAAAATCGTCATTTTTCTTTTTTAATGACTAAAAACAATGAACTGCCAAAAGGTGATTTTTTCAAGATTTTGCCTTCGATTCTACAGATATTGTAAAAGAAGTTGTTCATAAATTCAGATGGCATTTCTACATCCGATTTTATATTTCCTAAATTAACCAAATTGAGTTTCAATTTAAATTTTTGTACCAAACGAACCACTAAAATCAAAGGAGAAAGAAATAAAGACCAATAATGGTGTTTTAAGATAGAAACGTCTTCTGCTTTAAACAAATAGGCTCTGAAATCTTTCAAAACGAAACGCTTTTTACTTCCTACAGCTATATCATGTGTACCTCTGAAAATCTCGAAAGCATTGTTATTGGTTATAAAAACGCCATTGGGTTTTAGAATATCTGTTATGGAAGAAATAGTTTTTTCAATAACTTCTTCCTCAAATTGATAAAGCACATCATCGGAAACGATGACATCAAAGCTTTTTTTTTCAAAAACTCCAGGCAGATTGGTGATATCAATTTTTTGAACATTCAGGCCACGGCTTTTAGAAAACGCCACCGCATCGTCGCTAAAGTCAAAGCCTTGAATATTTTTATATCCAGCAGCTTGTAATTTTAACATAAGGCCACCAGTGCCACAGCCTGCATCTAGAATTTTGATATACTTATCTCCTTCTGCAAAAAAATCAACCTCACTAATTACTTTTTCATGAAGAGTCTTATACCACCAAAGTCTTTCTTCCACCGCAAACATTGCACGATATTCCTTGCTATTAATGAGCATAATTATACTACTTCGTTCTCCACTACTTTAATTTCAGGCTTATGGTAAACCGTAGAATTGGCAGGCACCGACTTGGTTAACCAAACGTTACCGCCGATAATACTATTTTCACCAATAATTGTATTTCCTCCTAGAATGGTCGCTCCTGAATATATAACCACGTTGTCGTTGACAGTTGGATGACGCTTGGTGTTAGCCAATGCTTTATCAACACTCAAAGCACCTAAAGTAACTCCTTGATAAATTTTCACATGCTTACCTATAACGCAAGTTTCACCAATCACCACACCTGTACCGTGATCAATAAAGAAATATTCGTCAATTTCGGCTCCTGGGTGGATGTCTATACCTGTGCGTGAATGTGCGAATTCCGTGAGAATCCTTGGAATAAGATTAACTTCTAACTTGTGAAGTAAATTCGCCAACCGATAAATTGAAATCGCATAAAAGCCAGGGTAAGCTCTAGCAATTTCAAACTTGCTTTTTGCGGCTGGGTCACCCTCCATAATGGCATCTACATCTGTATTTAAAAGCCTGAAAAGCTCAGGGATAGATTCATTAAATACGTTTACTTTTTTGCTGATATCACAATCTTTACATTGATCAGTAGTTTCTAGCAAATGTTTTAGCTCGTTTCCGAGGTTCCAAAACTCCCCTTCTATTTCGTCTACACTTCTAAAAAACTCCTTGGCTTGCTCTGGATAAAGTAAGCGAATCACTTTTATAGCCCAAAAAGAAATATCTTTGGTAGAGGGTACCGCTTCGGTGTTCTGGTGTTTCTCGTAAATGTTTTTTAAAAAAGACTGATCCATGAAAATTTTTTTTTATACTAACTAGCAATATATATGCCTGATTCAAATTTATTAACGCAAAAAACCGACCATTAGGTCAATCTACGCTGAATTAATGTCTGAATCAACGAAAAAAGCTGATCGGGCTTGAGTGTTCGCCAGTTTTCTATTTGCAAAGTTCCCCCATAATTGATGTAATAATCGAGGCGAAATCTCGAAAACTCTGTCAGAATAAAATCTCGGAAATTAAGGGCTACTATCCAGCCATCTTCCACATCCTCAAACCATTCTTCGTAATAATCGTCTTCGCCGCCATGAAATTGAAAAAGATTTTCTCCAATCAAGACAAAATGCTTGATACCCTGCTTCAGAAAAACATCCACAATGTTCCTTTTCAAATACATCACATCGTTGTGCAAGGTATCGTTCCATTCTCCAATGAGCTCAATTACAGCATATTTCAAAGAATAATTAACCATCAAAACTTTCAAATACAGCGTTTCTGAACCTATTTCATCCCAATCTGGGTGCAAATAATAACTATAAACAGTATTGCGGTATTGATTAATTTCTTCTTTCTCAAAAAACGGACTTTTGGTGTCTTCATAAGGCAAATAATACTTTTGCCAATTATAAAAAGGTTCGATTTCGTGCATTTTAAACTTGAATCTAGATTTTTGTTTTTATTTTTGGACCAGAAAAAATTTCGATGCAAAAAATTCAATACAAATATAGAAGGGAAAACCTTAGTGAGTCTGAACCGACAAAATTTAATTATAAAAATCTTGCATCGGAAGAAATGCTCATCAACCTGGGGCCGCAGCACCCTTCTACGCATGGCGTACTCAGAATTGAAGTTGTGACAGACGGCGAGCTCATCAAAGAAGTGGTGCCGCATTTGGGCTATTTGCACCGTTGTTTTGAAAAACACGCAGAATCATTGCCTTTCAACCAAATCATCCCTTTTGTAGATAGACTAGACTACGTAGCGGCCATGAACTCCGAGCATGCCTATGTGATGGGTGTAGAAAAAATGCTGGGCATTGAGAATACCCTTCCGAAACGCATAGAGTACATCAGGGTTTTAGTAGCTGAGCTGAACAGAATTGCTTCACATTTTATAGCCATAGGAACTTATGCGTTGGATATTGGTGCTCAAACACCCTTTTTGTGGTTAATACGCGACAGAGAATCTATCCAAAGACTATTGGAATGGATTTCAGGGGCACGAATGCTATATAATTATATTTGGGTAGGTGGTTTGTTTTACGATTTACCACTCGGATTTGAGGAAAAATGCCTCGAATTTGTAAATTATGTTAAACCCAAACTCGAAGAACTCAAGCAGATAATAATCGATAACCACATATTTATAAACCGTACAGCCAATGTTGGTGTTCTGCCAATGGACTTGGCCATCAATTATGGCTGCACCGGCCCTGTCTTGAGAGGTTCGGGTTTAAAATATGACTTGAGAAGAGTGGATGCCTATTCTGTTTATCCCGAGATAGAGTTTGATATTCCCATAGGCGAAGGGAAAATGGGCAAAACGGGTGATTGCTGGGATAGAAATTATGTACGATTGATGGAATGTTGGGAATCTATCCGAATTATAGAGCAATGCCTAGAAAAACTCACCAAAGACCACAAACGCACCAGAGACTTTGACCCTCAGGCTTTTGTACCAAAAAAAATCAGGCCAGCAGCAATGGATTACTATGCCAGAGCCGAAAATCCAAAAGGGGAATTGGGCTTTTTCTTCAGAACGAACGGTAAAACTGACGTTCCGACCAGAGTAAAATGTAGGGCGTGTTCATTCAACAACCTCTCGGTTTTACCTGAAATATCAAAAGGCTGGATGATTGCTGACCTAGTTGCGATTATTGGTTCTTTAGATTTTGTAATGGGCGAAGTCGATCGTTAAATCTCCCAAATACTGGAGCTATTGGCACTTCTGACTTGATTTTTAATTTCCATCCAAAAAGCCAACACCAAATAAATAATCACCGGAGAGCCAAGGGTAAAAAACGATGCGTAAATAAAGTACATTCTTATACTTTTGGCGGAAAAATTCAGCTTTTCACCAATCTTACTACAAACACCAAAAAGATTGTTTTCCAGTATAAATTTAAACTTATTCATTAGGGTTTATTTTATTTTAGTCAGGCTATTATGTCAAATTTCAAAAAAAAAATTGAAACCTGCTAATTTTTAATCCAAAAAAGCATTTAACCCCTTGAAATTACGGTATTCTGCGGTTCCCCACCCAAGTGATATGGATAATCGGTATTATAGTGAAGCCCTCTAGATTCCTTACGTTTTTGTGCCGAATGAATCACCATTTGAGCACACAAAATCAAATTTCGAAGCTCGCAAAGTTTTACCGAAAGTTTGGTTTTTCTGTAAAACTCCTCAGTTTCTTCTTTAAGCATATTTAAGCGAGTCAGAGCACGCTCCAATCTGAAATCGGTTCTTACGATACCCACATAATCCGACATCATTCTTTGTAATTCCCGGGTATTGTGTGTGACCAAAATCTCTTCATTAGATTGCACTGTTCCAAATTCGTTCCAATCTGGCACCTTTTCGTTGTACTCAACCCCATCCAACTCATGAACAGCCACTTGAGATATTCGGTGACCAAAAACAGCAGCTTCGAGTAAGGAATTAGAAGCAAGTCGGTTGGCTCCATGCAATCCCGTAGATGAGCATTCTCCACAAGCAAACAGGTTGTTAATATTCGTACGTCCGTTTTCGTCAACCAATATTCCTCCACACAAATAATGAGCAGCCGGAGTCACCGGAATCATGTTTTTAGAAATATCAATACCAAGGCTCAAACATTTCTCAAAAATATTGGGAAAATGCTCTAAAATCAATTCTTTGGGTTTGTGCGTAATATCTAAATAAACAAACTCTTCACCAGTTTTTTTCATTTCGGCATCTATAGACCTTGCTACAATATCTCTCGGAGCCAAGGAACCTCGTTCGTCGTACTCATACATAAACTCCTTTCCTGATTTGTTTCTCAAAACTCCGCCTTCGCCTCTTACTGCTTCGGTTATCAAGAAACTCGGAAACGAACCAGGGTTGTGAAGAGATGTTGGGTGAAACTGCATCATCTCCATGTCTCTGACCTTCCCTCCTGCTCGGTACACCATTGCTATACCGTCTCCAGTGGCTATTACTGGATTGGTAGTGGCTGCGTAGATATGTCCGGCTCCGCCAGTAGCCATCAAAGTATTTTTGGCCAATATAGTTTCTACCTCCCCTGAGTTTACATTCAAGGCATATACACCGTAACAATCAATGTTTTCATTCAATCCCTGCCCCAGATGGTGTTGTGTAATGATTTCAACCGCGAAGTAGTGCGTCAAAATTTCGATATTCGGGTTACCCTTCACTTGTTCGAGCAAAGCCCTTTCTATTTCCCAGCCCGTTATGTCCTTATAGTGTAGAATTCTTTTTTCAGAATGTCCTCCTTCTCTAGTTAGATTATATTCGCCAGAATCTTCTTTGTCAAAATTGGCTCCGTACGCTATAAGTTCATATATTCTATCCGGACCTTCGGTAACCACAATCTCTACGATTTTTTTGTCGCAAAGACCATCTCCAGCTATTAAGGTATCAGAAATATGCTTTTCGAATGAATCAGTATTTGGGTCAAAAACTGTTGCTATACCTCCTTGAGCATATTTTGTATTGGTTTCATCCGCATTAACTTTAGTAAGAATAAGCACTTTGCCTTTCTTAGAGGCTTTCAATGCAAAACTCAAACCTGCAATACCTGAACCAATTACTAAAAAATCTACCTTTGTCATTCTTATTGTCAATATTTTTATTGGCCTTAAACAAGTCCTTCTTTTAATAAATCATGTAAATGCACAAAACCTAGCACATTTTTACCTTCCGAAACAACCAATTGAGTAATATTCATGTCTTGCATCTTCAAAAGGGCGTTCACTGCGAATTCGTCAGGATGAATAGTTTTGGGCGACACACCCATTATATCTTTGGCCTTGAGTGTTGAAAACTCCGCACCATTCTTTAACATTCTTCTCAAATCACCATCAGTGATGATTCCCACCAACTCGTCATTATGGTTTACTACTGCAGTAGAACCCAATCTCTTGGTGGTCATTTCCAGTATAACACTCTGAATTTCATCCCTTTCAAATACCTTCGGAAGTGCATTGCTAGGATAAATATCTGACACCCTCAAATAAAGTTTTTTACCTAAACTACCGCCTGGATGAAATCTTGCAAACTCCTTCTTGGAAAAATCTCTTCCCTCCAGCAAACAAACAGCTAAAGCATCGCCCAAAGCCAAAGCCACCGTTGTGGAAGTTGTTGGTGCCAAATTGAGCGGACATGCTTCAGAATCTACATGAGCGTTGATGACATAATCAGAATTCTTGGCCAAATAGGATTCAATATTCGAAACCAAGGCGATTATTTTATTACCCAGTCTTTTTAAAAGAGGCATCAAAACTTTAATTTCTGGTGTATTGCCGCTTTTAGACAAAAAAATGATAATGTCTTCACCATCAATTATACCCAAATCGCCATGCATTGCATCTGTGGCATGCATAAACACAGCTTTTTGTCCAGTTGAGTTTAGCGTTGCGGATATTTTCTGGGCAATTATAGCACTTTTACCTATTCCAGTCAGTACAATTTTGCCTTTTGAGACCAAAATAGCGTGAACGATTTGTTCAAACTCAACATCTATTGTACTAATCAAAGATTTAATTGCCTCCGATTCATCAGTTAGTACTTTTTTGGCAATTTCAATTATATTTTTTTCTATTTTCGTCTCCACTTTAAAAAAAGCGTTTTTTGTGCTGCAAATATACGGCTTGGATTCCGTTTTTTTTTAGTGAAACAAAATATTTGAGTTTAACAAAATCACAAAACATTCTTTGTATATTAGCATTAAGAATTTAATTCACCACGTCCAATTCGGCGTGCTTTAACATTTAATGATTTATAGAATTAGCTATGATTGATTTATCAATTGAAAACAGCCTAAAGAAAAACCTGAAAGAAATATTTGGGTTTGATAACTTTAGAGGAGAGCAAGAAAAAATTATAAAAAGTATTATTTCGGGTAAAAATACCTTCGTGATAATGCCAACAGGAGCAGGAAAATCACTTTGTTACCAACTCCCAGCAACGGTACTAGAAGGAACTGCCATTGTAATATCACCGCTAATTGCTCTGATGAAAAATCAGGTGGATCAGATGATGGCATTTGGTATAAATGCCCAGTTTCTAAATAGCACGCTCAATAAATCAGAAATGAATCGCGTCAAAAATGACGTAGTGAGTGGAGCCTGCAAACTGCTATACATAGCCCCCGAATCCCTTACGAAAGTGGACAATTTGGAGTTCCTTAAAAAAGCCAAAATTTCCTTTGTGGCCGTAGACGAGGCACACTGTATATCAGAATGGGGTCATGACTTTAGGCCAGAATACAGAAAAATAAAAGAGATCATTGAGTCCATTGACGATAATCTTCCTATTATTGCTTTGACAGCCACTGCAACCCCAAAAGTACAGTTGGACATCAAAAAAAGCTTGGATATAGATGACTCCGTTGTTTTTAAGACTTCGTTTAACAGAGCAAATCTTTATTACGAAGTGAGGCCTAAACTTAATGCAAAAAAACAACTCATTAACTTTTTAGCTCAATACAAAGGCAAATCGGGTATTGTATATTGTTTGAGTAGAAAAAAAGTAGAAGAAATAGCAGAACTATTGGTTGTTAATGGTTTCAAGGCTCTTCCTTACCACGCTGGTCTGGATTCAGACATTAGAATGAAAAACCAAGACGCATTTCTTAATGAAAACTGCGATGTAGTAGTTGCTACTATAGCCTTCGGAATGGGAATAGACAAGCCGGACGTTAGGTTTGTAGTGCATTATGATGCTCCAAAATCTTTAGAAGGCTACTATCAGGAAACTGGTAGAGGCGGAAGGGACGGATTAGACGGTTCATGTTTGATGTTCTATGCTCTTGATGATATTACCAAACTTGAAAAATTCAATAAAGATAAAAATGTAACAGAAAGAGACAACGCCAAAGCGTTGTTAATGGAAATGGTAGCTTATTCTTCGCTCGGTGTTTGTCGGAGAAGACAACTATTGAGCTATTTTGGTGAGCAGACAGAGAAAAACTGTGGTTTTTGTGATAACTGCAACAAACCTACTAAAAGCTTTAAAGGCGAAGAAGAGGTAATGTTGGCATTAAACACTATTGTAAAAACCGAACAAAGATTCTCGGCCAATCATATTGCGGACATTTTAACTGCGAACACTAAAGATAACCCTGCTATAGCTAGCTATGAGCATAATAAACTTGAAATGTTTGGCATAGGCCTGAAATATTTTAACCTCTCTGAGAAATTTGAAGAAGAGGAGGAAGAAGACGAAGACGAAATAGTTGTCAATAAAAAACCGAAAGCAGATATCAATGCCGATGGAAAAATATATGCTGCTGACAAATGGGTGTCCATCATCAGACAATTAATGGTTTTTGGATATCTTGAAAAAGACATTGACAATTACGGTGTTGTAAAAATTTCGGAGAAAGGCCAAAAATATCTTCAAGATCCTTATATCATCACTTTTTCAGAAGACCATGACCTCAACGAAACCGAAGGAAGTGGTGAAGATGAACTACAACAAACTGCAGGTCCATCTCTAGGTGGTGGAGCATCTGATCAGGCTTTGTTAGAGTTGTTAAAGGCACTTCGTAAAAAAATAGCCAAAGAGAAAAACGTACCACCTTATGTGGTATTCCAAGATCCCTCTTTAGAAGAAATGGCAACCACTTATCCTTCAAACGTTCAAGAATTGGCACAAGTCAATGGTGTAGGAATGGGTAAAGTACAAAAATTCGGAATACCGTTTTTGGACTTGATTGTCAAATATGTAAAAGACAATGAAATAGAGACTTCGGCAGATTTGATGGTGAAAACCACGGTTAACAAATCTAAAACGAAGATATTTATTATTCAGCAAATTGACAGAAAGATTGACCTTGAGGAGATAGCCGAAGCCAAGGAAATGAATAGCGAAGAACTCTTAAGCGAAATAGAAAGCATTTGTTTTTCAGGCACCAAGCTTAATCTTGACTATTATATTAACCAAGTCATAGACAAAGACAAGCAAAGAGATATCTATGAGTATTTCATGACCTCAGCCTCTGACGAAATTAAACTCGCCATGAAAGAATTTGATGATTATGACGATGAAATAACGGAAGAAGAATTACGATTGATGAGAATCAAATTCTTGTCTGAAATGGCAAACTAACTAAAAAGGCTTTCAAATATTTGAAAGCCTTTTTAGTTAAATCTTTTTATTAGATAAATACTACAGCTCGGATTAGTTATATCTTCTTTTCAAAATATAAAAAAACTCTTCTGCCTCTGGGCTATTCAAATCCCACTTGTATTTTGGCAAATATTTCTTAATCATTTGTTCCTTAGCTTCGGCGAAGGTATTGCAACTTTCTAGTTCCTCTATAGCGGCATTGAAAATTTCAGAATCAGAACCAAACAAATTATTGATAAACAAAAACTTCTGGTTCAAAGAAATATTGCCCTTGATAGAGTCAATCTTTCTTTTTTGGTGAAAATCCGAAAGTGAACTATTCTCAGATACCATTTGCATAGACTCATGTAAAGTTACTTTTACTTCTTTTTCGATGGTTTTGGCAACAGGATTTTCTATAATAATCGCCTCAATTTTCTTTTGTACTTGTGTAAGATTCATTTCAGCAATTGGCTCCTCCTTTTTTAGAACCTCAAATGCATGAACTGACTCTGGAGCTATCATTTGAGGTTTAGCAATTTTATACTCTTCTATGCTATCAAAAAAAGATTGATAAAGATTGCTTGCTGGATCGGCTGATTGATTTTCGCCCGCGATTTTGGAGATATCAGCCAAATCCTTTGTATGATCTTCGATTCTATTATCGTCAAAAAACTGATTAATAAAATCCATGGCCTCATTGGCATATATAAAACTTACACCATTTAATTTGGTCAATAATTCACGCAAAACCCAGTTGTAGTCTTTAAAAAACTTTCCGTTTTTGGTCAACCATTCTACCGTCAGTTTAAAATCTGGCAAATTTTTCATTTCTTCCACAAAAAATGACTTCGGATCAGAAAACAAGCCAATGGTTTTACCTACAGAAGTTGCTAAAATACCTTTGAAATTATCGCTGTTAATTTGAATATGTCTTGACAAAATATTCATGAAATCATCCAAAGCCTTTTGCACCTCGGACTCGGAATAATTAAAATAAGGGCTTTTTAAATTAGAAATTTCCTTTTGCCATTTCTCAAATAGTTCTTTAAGTATAAAAAGATTAAGCTGCTTTACTTCTGTCAAGCTTATAATTTCGCTACCATTAATATTTTCTTTACCTTTAAAATACTCTTCACAAACGACTTCGGCAAAGGCATGAGAAGTTTTTTTTATTTCGGCCACATTCCATTTGTTGGTCATCGGATAATTCTGTTTTTTTGTATTCTATTTGAAATGGTTTTGCAAACCTAATGCAAATGCTTTGCCATTTTTGAATATAAACGTAAAATTAATCAAAATATGTTCATAGAACCCAAAAGAGGCAAAGCTAAAGATACCAAAAGTGGCTGGATAGAAGTTATTACGGGTTCTATGTTTTCTGGTAAAACCGAAGAGTTAATCAGGCGTCTAAAACGGGCTCAGATAGCAAAACTTAACGTAGAAATATTCAAACCAAAGATAGACGTAAGGTATGACGAAAACGACATTGTTTCACACAATCAAAACGCCATTCGTTCGACCCCAGTAAACACAGCTGAAGAAATATTACTTTTAAGTGGAAACTGTGACGTGGTAGGTATAGATGAGGCTCAGTTTCTTGATCAGTCCATTGTGGAGGTTTGCAATAAGCTTTCATTTCAAGGTAAGAGGGTCATCGTGGCCGGATTGGATATGGACTCTAAAGGTTTGCCATTTGGTTCAATGCCCCAATTACTTGCCGTTGCAGAATATGTAACAAAAGTGCATGCTATATGTATGAAGTGTGGCGATATTGCACATTTTTCGTATAGAAAAACTGATGCTGAGAACTTGATTCTTCTTGGAGAGCACGACACCTATGAAGCTAGATGCCGTACTTGTTTTCAAGAAAACTGACTATTTATTCTTATAATTTCTATTTTTGAGAGATTGCTTTCTTGGTAACACCAATTGATACGCCTCCACGGAGTCCATTTTGGCTGGCTGCTTATAATTTCTAGCAACCCTCGAGGTAGACTTTTTAATTATTAAGGTTGACCTTTTAACCTTACCCTTGCCTGTCTTGTAATTTCTGTCATCCTGTAGTGGGGTAATGCCCTGACCAAATGCCGATATAGAGATAAATAGCACAAACAATAATTCTATAAAAATCTTGATAAAAAATGGTGAGTTCATGTTAATAGTTGTAATTTTTTTGTTGATACAATTCATTATCCTCGTTATACTTATATCCAAACAATGCCCTATAAGTCGGTAACATATACATATATTCTTCCAATTTCTTTTGAGCCGGCGTGTATACATTGTAATTCTCTATGGCCAAATTTCTAAACATTGAAATCAAGTACTTCAAGGCATCTGAATTGGAAGCGAAGTCAACAAACTTATAGTGTAGGAATTTGTTTTTTTCCTCATCTGGATTAAACATCACCAAGTCTAAATCCATACCCTGCTGACTAACTACAGAAAAAGTTTTTTGAACTGGTTTCGGTAAAAGGTTATTATCTACCAAAAAATCGATTATCTCAACGGTATCGTTGTTTACATACAAATTTGCTCCTATGTGTCTCATTATTCAATTTAGTTTTGATGTACAGTCAATTTGACTTGAACAAAACAAGAAAAGTTTTTTTACTCTACCAAATCTACAAAATTGGACTAATTGGTGAAAAATGAGCTAAAAAAAGTTTATTTTTTTCTTAATTGAGGAAAAAGAGATTTAGTTTTTTGGAAGAATGGAGAGAAAAATGAATTTATTCTATTTTTTGCCTAAAGTATAAATTGATTTATCGAAAAAAAATATTTTCATTTTTTTATTATTTCCTTTAAATATTTGCAGAATTAACACTTCAGTAACAAATTAAACCAAAAAAAGAGGATTTTTTGATTTCTAAAAAGCCCAAACCGAAGACTGCAAGTAATGAGCAGAGTTAATTAAACTTCAGGGAAATAATAGGAAAATGTAGATGAAATTAAGAACTTCTATCACTTCTAAATCAAGTAAAATATAACTGTGGTATTATTAAGTGTCCAGTTTCACAACGTTGTTGGCGGCTTTAGCCCGCCCTTCGAGCGTAGTGGAGGCGTAGCCGGAACGGAGCTCGAAGGGCGGGCGTGAAAAAATTTGAATACTTTTGTTCTACTAAAAATAAAAATATGGGACAAACTTATCACG
>CAMCYZ010000022.1 GCA_945885545.1 Spirosoma fluviale | reverse complement strand
AAATAAATACAATATGTTTGATATTTTCTGAGCCGACTAATGCTTTTACCGGAATCACTTTATTCGCTTCTGACTTAACATCGGCAATGGGTGTAAATTTAAAATTGTTGTCGATAACTTTTTGGGTCAAGGTCTTTAACTCCTCATCGGTTGGAATATCAAAAACCGAAACTGAGCCTTTCATCAAACTACCAATATAGCTACCTTCGGCGGCAATTTTGAAAGTTGAACCACCATTAGGTCCACTTCCAATACCCTTGGCATTGGCTACCACCAATTGCTTGCCGTCGGGTGTAACTTTCATTTTAGAAGGAAACCAGCCTGTAGGTATATACCCCTTGATATCCAGCGTATTGGCATCCACAACGGCCACGGCATTTATTCCTGACAAAGCCACAAATAATCTATCTTGTTTGGGCGAAAGGGCTACGCCAAAAGGAATCAAACCTCTCAAATTACCCAACCTTGGCTCTGGATTGAGCATGAGGTTTTTAATGAGTTTTCCTGATTTCATATCAATAACCGACACGCAGTCGTTGTTACCATTGGAGACAAAAACCTTGTCGTTGGTAGCTACCACAGAGTTGGGGCTGCTCCCTCCTACTGCCTCAAAATCTTCTATTTTTTGCCCTACCAAAAATCCAGTTTTGATTTTTTTGATATTGGCTGATGGGTCAATATTGCTTTTCTTGGTAAACTTTGAAACATTATAAATCCAAACCGAGAAAGCGGCATCCACATTGGGGTCACCAAGCGGCTTTACGCCTTCTTTTTCGTTACCTTCGATCATTTCTTTGGAACCATAAATAGAAGAAGGCCATTTGTGTCCTGTATTTTTGAGGTCTTTTTTGTCTAAATCGGTAAATGGACTGTATTCAAAAACGCCCACATTGGCTACAACTAAGCTATTTTGGTCAGGGCTAAGGGTCAATCCAAACGGATATCTGCCAGTTGGAATATTAGCGATTAGTTTTTTGGTCAGAACATCTATGACACCAATTCTGAAATTGAGCTGATCGGCTACGAACAAATATTTCTCATCGGCCGACAGTACCATATCGCCCAAATAGCCATCTGAATAATCAATAGACTTGTTTTTAATCGAGCAATTTATAACACCCAAGCTTTTGCCTGAATTTACATTAAAGAGAAAAATTTTGTTGGTGTTACCTCCCGAAACATAGACGATAGTTTTGGCTTTGTTTACAGCTAAACCCATAAAGCAGGCCTCCAACATACCATTATTGGTTTTGGCTCCTTCAGGAATCTGTTTAACAGTAGCATTTCCAGATTTTAGTCCTTTAATGATATTGATAGAGAAGGGATTGATACCCGAATTCGAGGTGATAGCTATATCGCCGTCGTGACTTAGTATAAGTCCAAAAGGATGGGGAGCCGTAGTGTATTGTTTTCCCAAAGGTGTAATAAGCCTTCCGTTTGGAATGATACTCACGCCCTCTTTATTGGCTTTGGCAGGCAGATTTCCTGCCGGAGCAGTGACCTCGTATTGGGTTTGGGCATAGGCCGAAACTCCGAATGTTAAAAGGAAGAGTAGTTTTTTCATATTTATTATTTTTTTCTCGCAAAGTCGCAAAGACGCAAAGAAGTATTTATTCTTAATTAGCTTATAGACAATTGAATTAATTATTACAGAGTATTTTCTTTGATGAAATATTTTTTGATGAAATGTTTTTGGTACTAAATATTAAACGAAACCGAGCCAAAAGCTGAACTTCCATAGCCGTAAACTCCTGAGCCATGGGTTTTATAGGCTTTATTGCTCAAGTTTAATATATTGACATTAAAGTTAAAACGATTAATCGCATAGTTGGCATTCATATTAAAAACAGCGAAACTTGGTGTACCGTTTTTACCAATGCGGTTGTCGGCAATATCTCCAGCCGCTAATCTTTTTTGAGCAGTGGCTGCTGCCAAACTTGGTCTAATCTTCAATTTACCTACTCCGTATTCCAAAGAAAAATTCCCAAAAAACGGAGGCATTCTGCGAAGTGGCTCGTTTTTGATGAGGTCTTGACCATAGGTATAAGTCAGGAAGGTACTTAAATATAGATTTTCAATGATCTTGTTTTTCGAACTCCACTCTATTCCTTTGATTATCGCTTTTCCAGTATTCATTTTGGCATACACCTGATACGTTTCTATCACTTGGCCAGCTACTTTTTCTCTGGTAATTAGGTTTTCCAGTAGGTTTTGAAATACATTTATTTGAAACATACCTTGCTTAAAATTCCCTTTTAAACCCAGCTCAAATTGCTTCGATTTCTCAGGTCTAAGATTGTCGCTAGGTATTTCATATCGAAAATCCACGATGCCGAGCGTACCCATGTCGTCAATATTTGGAGCTCTAAAGGCCGTATTGAAAGAGGAATAAAGACCGATGTTTTTACTCAGTTTCTTCAAAATACTGAAATTATAAACCAAAGCACTATTTTTGACTTCGCTGTTTCCTAGCGTTTCGTCTGGAATTCGCATTTTCACGGCATTCCACCTCAAACCCGCATGTATTTGAAACGCATTAAATGAAAACTGATGCAAACTAAAAACTGCAGAGTTGAAATAAGAAGAATTGTTGGGATAAAGTCCTCTTTTAATGACTTTTACCCCATTGTTTTTATCAATTTTAGAACTATTTACTTTGTCATCATAAGCTTCTATTCCTGAGGAAATTGTCCAAAATTTTGCTGGCAAAGATACATTGGTAAAACTAAACCCTGAGGTATTAATTTGGTCTTTTTCATAACGAATAAGAGCAGCTTTGTTTTTTTGAGAAGTTCGCTCTTCAGGATTAAACTGGTAACTCAAAGTGATGTTTTGGCTTGAAAAAAATCTGTTTTTCGTTTTGTAATCTAATTTGATAAACGACAAATTTCTGGCTTGAAACGAAATCTCATTTTGTTTGAAATCCTCCAACAATATTTTGTGATAAATCGGTACGTTTCTTTGAGCCAAATGCTGATGAGCAAGCGTGAGACTTAGGTTCTGATTCAAATTCCAGACTCCTTTTGCTTCGAAAGCACTTTCGTCGTAACCATTTGGCGACTGCCTTCCTATATTTTTGCCACCCACCAAATCACCGAATTGTTTGACAGTTCCAGAAATCAACAACCCAAATTTGCCTTTGCTCAGGTTAATCGCTCCGCTAAGTCCTTTTTCCATGTTTTGGGTGGAGATTCGCGTATTAAGATGCAGGCCAAATTTCTTGTCAAAGTCGGGGCCATTACTAAAAACCTGAATAAGGCCACCGATTGCTTCAGAACCATATTGCACCGAACCTGAACCCGACAAAACCTCCACGCTCGATACCATGAATGGATTGATGGTGTTGAGATATTGATTGGGTCCATAACGAAAGGTACTGTTATTCAACCTGATACCATCTACCAAAATGAGTGTTTGGTTACCCGTAAGTCCTCTCAAAAACACCGAACCTCCACCGTGATTGGTTTTTTGGAGAAAATAGTTTCCGTTTCCATTGAAAAACTCGGGAAGTGTTCTGGCATCAGAAGTTTGAAGTTCGCTTTTGGAGAAACTAAAAATTCTGGCAGGAGTTTCTGAGTTTTTCAATGATGACCGCATGGCCGTCACATTTACGGGTTCCAGAATTTCAACTTTCAAAGTATCCGAGTCCTTTGCAAAAGCAAAGGACGCTGATAAAACTAAAAAAAGAAAGGCGATAGTTTTATACATGTTTTAAAAATTCAATCTCAATCTTTATCTACTATTTTTAAGAAAGCTCCTCGCTTTGGAGTGGGCATAGGTGTACCAATACCTTTTACGCTTTCCCAAACTATTTTGCTAAATTCCGAATCATTGATCAGGTCTGGCTGAGAGATGTCTATCTTTCCAGACTTTTCAGAATTGGCATTCTTTACATTCGGTTCGTCTAAATCTATATTATTTTTTCTGGCTACGAACGGCTTGCTATTAGGCATTTTATCAAAACATCTCCACATAGGTGTAGCGGCAGCATCGTACTGACTCATTGGCGGAATACCCAGGATAAGTTCCATAGTACGCAACATCCCCGAAGTAGAATACATGGTGTGATCTACGAAGCCTCTTTTAACATATCCACCAGCCACATAAGCGGTTGAGCGGTGAGCATCTACGTGGTCAGAGCCGTTTTGAGCGTCGTCTTCAAGTATAAAAATAGCACTTTGCTCCCAAACACCAGAATTAGAAAGATGTTCTATTAGCCTGCCGACCGCCAAATCGTTGTCAGCCACCATGGCCTCTGTGGTGGGGAATCCCAATCTCGAACCAGCGGTGTGGTCGTTGCCCAATCGGATGATATTCATCTGCGGAATTTTGTTAATGGCCTTTAAAGAATCAAAATCAGCTTTCCATTGATCTACACGAGTAATGTCTTTTATGGACAAATCGTACGAAGAGAAACTTTTGCTGTAATTGTCCTTTAAATTTGGCAATTTCAAACGATTCTCCACAAACTCGCCATAAGACCTAAACGAAACGCCGGCTTTGTGGGCAAAATCCCAGATAAAGCCATCTTTGGGATAGGCAATAGCTCTTTGGCCTTCATAATCATAAGAGCCGCCTCTGCCCCCATAACTCGCCACCCAAGTTTTTTCAATGTAATCATTGGCATAAGCTGCCGTTGACCAGTTGTGCCCATCCGCACTTACTTCGGCATCTACATAGAAATTATCGAGCAGAACAAACTCTCTGGCTATAGCATGCTGATTCGGCGTAATTTTTTCAGGAAAAAGACAAAGCGTGCTATCGCCGTTTCCTTCTTTCATATCACCCAAAACCTGGTCGTAAGTTCGGTTTTCTTTGATGATATAAAATACATATTTGATAGGCGATTCGTCACCCACCTTTCTTGGTATTGGATTTCCTGTTTCACCGTCTGAAAGGTTTTTTTTGTCGGTATTGTAAGGTGTATTTGCGTATACCAATTTTGTAAGTTCATCTAATTCTTTTTCTTTTGGAAAATCAAAAATCGACAAAGTTCCTTTAAAAAGTCCGCCGATATATTCAGAGCCACGAACCGCACCCGGATTTCCACCCTTAAATAAAGGACTTCTAGAACTCACAGGATTAGGCCCTTTTGGATTAGGCTTGGAAGTAAAACCTTTGCCATTGGTGACAAATACTTTTTGGCCAATGATTTTTATGGAAGTGGGATACCAACCCGTTGGAATAAAACCCAAAGCACGACTTTTGCCAATTTCTTCCACATCAAAAGCTACTAAGCAGTTATTATCGGCGTTGGCAATCAGCAGTTTATCTTCCGATTCGTTTAAAGCCACGGCGTTAGGTGTAGAACCAATTGGTGCATTAGGATAAAGCGAACAATCCAATTCTTCTATTTTTTGATTGGTTTCGGTATTGATTACAGACACCGCATTGGCGTTTCCATGAGATACAAAAAGCGTTTTACCGTTTTTGGTTAAAACCATGTCGTTTGGATTTTTCTCAGTAGGAATATTTGTCCCCAACTCCATTTTTACCAAGTCCACAATTTGCACACTACTCCCTCCCCACATCGAAACATATAATTTGGATTGGTCAGGTGACAATAGGCAAGTGTAAGGTTCGGCAGTAAGCTTGATTTGTTTTTTGACGGATTTTGAGGCAATGTCCAATACATACAAAGTATTGTTGTCTTTGGCGACTACATAAATCAGGTCTTTGGTGGCACACAAACCTGCAGGTGAAACTTTAACCGGCCAAGGTTTATCCAGAGCGATTTCTCCGCTGAGCTCCAACTTATTATTTACGACACTGTAAATCAACACTTTGTTGTCATTTCCACCCGAAGCATACAAGTGTTTTTCATCAGGGCTAAATGCCAATCCAACAAAGGACTTCTCGATGGTTTTATCGTCTAGAATTTGTTCGGTTTTGGCATCAATCAAGGTAATAGTTTGCGTTGATTGGCCATTATTTGTAACAGCCAAGTATTTTTTAGAGGGAGAAACCACCAAATTTAGTGGCAAATCTTGTAAAGGCAAACTTTTGCCAAAAGGCGTTAAAGACCAACCGTTGGGTAAGGTTACTCTCTGTTGCACCATCTCTTTAAAATCAATTTTGCTTGAATTTGTTTGGGAGTTTTTACAAGCCCAAAAAGCCAGAATAAACAGAAATAAATAGTATTTTTTCATATAATTTGAGGTTTAAAAAAAATGAGAAAGCCCATCCTGGGATGGGTCTTTCTGTTATTTATGGGTTAAACAGGGTTTTATACAATCAAAAAGAGTATCTGAGACCAACTTGTACACGCCAAACACTACCACCTGCTGTATTGGCTTTAATACCAGCACCGCTTTCTACTCTATAGTTATAATTTTTTGTGGCTTGGTCAAACCCAGTAATTGATACAAGGTTTACGTTTCCGTGATTATAGCTGATTCCTTTAGTTTTATCAAGCATGTTCATAAAGTTAAAGGCTTCTGCCGACAAATCAAACCTTTGAGAGTTTTTGATGGTAAAACCTTTGGTCAGTCTTAAATCTACCGTACCATAAAAAGGATTTATTCCGCCATTACGAACGGCCACACCGCCTAGGCTTTCTGAAATATAATTTTTAACACTTTGCGTAACCTCTGGGTTATCTAACAATGTCTTCATTCCTGTTTTTATAGCTGCATTTGTTGTGGCACTATTTGGGTCAAAAACATAAGCCAAGTCGTTGGTCAAATTAAAATCACCATTTAAGCTTCTGTTACCACCCGTTAAAAACGAATACCTAGTACCACCAACGCCTGCATAAATAAGTCCCAACTGGAATCCTTTTAAACTAGGTGATATTAAACTCGCTACAATTTTATCGCTAAAATGATCATTTGAAAATGTTGTTGGTATATTCCTCGGATCATCTTTAATAGCAGTAAATGTAGAAGTATTGGCTACGCAACAGTTGAAAGAGGTATTATCTCTTGTATTGTTTTTGGTATATGAAACGGTGAAATTACCGTCGTTGGCGAGTTTCATACTTGCATCAATTATAAAACTGTAGTTATCCAAAACACCTGTTGATTCAAGTTCTAACACTCTACCTACCTGATCTGATTTACGACTTTTTGTCCAGTCAGTCGTTCCGTTTGCCGGAATAGTGTTGGCTGGAACAAATACACCCCTTCCACCTTCATTGCTCAATGTAAAATAAGGTTGATCCACTAAGTTTTTATCAAAATAAACATAATTATTGATGGTTTTAGCCCAAAGCAAGTTGGCTCCCATCCTGAATCTTTTATTGAAAAATTTATTGTAAGAAACATTAAATTTCATTACGGTTGGTACTTGGAAGTCCGCATTAACAGCATTTATTGTAGAAATATAACTTGCTCCGGCTGGTATTCCTGGGGCGGTGGCAGGATCATTTCGGTAAGAAACAAAGTCTGGCCTTGGAACAGCCGCACCAGAAATATCAATGGCACCTACCAAATTTCCGCTATTTTGAATGTTATTAACCTGCAAATAAGAAACGGGCTGAGCTGAGAAGAGTCCACCGCCTATTTTAAGAATATCTTTTTTTCTTCCGCCCATGTCCCAAATCATCTGAACTCTTGGCTGAATGTTATTAAAGTCATTCATTGAATTGTTGGTTTTAATGCCTAAAGCTTTATCAACCGATGCATTATAAGCTCCTTGATTGGCAAACATGGTAACATCATATCGTAAGCCTAACATCAAGTCCACATTTGGTGTTGGTTTAAAATCCATCTGTCCAAAAGCCGATAGGTCAAAAACAGTCTGAACAACACTTGGGTCACCCGTAATTGGAACTTCACGTGCATACCTTGCAGGTTTAACATCTGCGAAATCATTTAGACTTGCAAAGAAAAAGCGGCCGTTCATTTCGTTTACAAGCTTTGTATTCAAAAATGAAATAGAATTATCTGTTCCAAATTTAAAATTCAGCTTGCCTAATTTCAGATATGAAGTATTGATGATATGAAGATTTTGAGCTACGTCAGTCTCAGGAGTAAATCTTTGGCCACCTATTTGTACTGTTCGGGTTTGAGAAGCATTT
This sequence comes from Spirosoma fluviale, assembly GCA_945885545.1. Lineage (GTDB taxonomy): Bacteria > Bacteroidota > Bacteroidia > Cytophagales > Spirosomataceae > Leadbetterella > Leadbetterella lacustris. Next base: position 21,888 of record CAMCYZ010000022.1, on the reverse strand, counting down.
GGATTAACCTCTGTTGGAAATGGTGAGGTAACCGTGATTATAGCACGTGGTATGTTAGCACTTGGAATATCCTCAGATGTAAAATATCTCCTGTTTGCATATTGATATTGTACCTTGAATTCATTGGTAAGATTACTTTTTATCTCCGATCTCAATGAAACCAATGTACTGTTTTCATTTGACGCAAATCCACCCCAAGTCTCCCAAAGATTGATATTTGAATTATCATTAATGCTAAGTGGGCTATTCCAGTCAGAGTAATTATTTCTGAATGTTAAGGTATTTTTGGGATTAATCTGCCAATCTAAACGTCCGAAGAATGTATTGGCCACATTTTTTCTAATAAACTGCCCGTATTGCTGTCTATTAGGATTTAGACCGTATTTTTCAACTCCTATTTGAACCACTCTGTCGAGATTTGCCTTCGTTATTCCAAATCTTACCTCTTGCTCTTTATCAAACACATCGGCAATATTTACAGGTTCTCCTGAATCTTCACGCTCAAAAGCTAGAAAATAATGAAGTTTGTCTTTTTTCAATGCACCACCCAAGCTCATGCCGTATTGATAGGCGTAAAAATCAACTGTACGGGCCGCACCTCTTACATCATACTTACTCGCTAAGGCATCGTTTCTAGAAAACACAAACGCAGAACCTTCCATTTTGTTTGTTCCTGACTTTGTTACAGCATTGATAGCACCGCCACCTTGACGGCCCTGAGACACATCATAACTGTTAGTCGTTACCTGATATTCACGAATGGCTTCCATCGTAATCGTATATCTTCCTCTACCTACTGGGCCGTCTGTCAGGTTGTTTCTGGCACTTGCACCATCAACAGTAAAGTTAGTTGACGACGATCTCTGTCCACTGAAACTTCCCGGTCTTCCTTGCGTGGGAGCCAAGTTTGTCAAAGCCGTAAAGCTTCGGTTTTCGAGCGGCAGGGTTTTCATTTGATTGGAGTTGATGGCAATAGCTGCACCAGCACGCTCAGTTTCTTTGTTTTGAAACGAGTTTGCCGAAACAATTATCTCCGCCAAATCAGTCGTTCCTTCAGTCAAAGTCACATCGATTATTAATTTGTCTCCTTGATTCAATTGGTAATCGTTATACGTTTTTGGTGAAAAACCAACACTACTTACCATTATAGTGTAGGGTTTTCCGAGGGGAAGTTGTTGAAAAAAATATTCGCCTCTTAAATTGGTGGTGGTGGCGGTAGTAAAACCGGTTGATTCGTTTTTGACTTTAATAGTCACACCAGGCAAATCTTCACCTTTTTGGTCTTTGATTTTACCTGTGATAGTGGCATCAGTACTTTGGCCATTTGCCCAAGAATAAATAAAAAATGTAAAGAGTATTAATAGTTTTCGCATTAGAATAATTTGATTATGCCGCAAAATTCGATGTTCAATATTTCCTTAAAAGCAGGGTTTTGTTACCAATCTATTAAGTTAATCTTTGCCAAATAATCAGCCTTGGTTTTTCTGCCTGAATAGATAGCTGTTTGGTCTAAAATTTAACTTCGGGTATAATTTGGTTTTATTTCCAAAAAACATAAACAGAATCAAACTGGATGCGAACAGAATCATTAACCTAAAACCAAATGTTTTAAATGTATTTATTGAATATGGTAGGCTAGAAAAACCAGCCAATTCTTCCTCACTAATTCTCATAATGGGATTGGTATAAAGCGATGAGGTTTCACCAATTACCTCAAACCTGATATATTTGTCGGATTCACTCAAGAGAACTTTGCCTTTGGGGTCAATCATAAACATTTCACCATTTTTCACCATTTTCACTCTGTTGACTGTCCCAGAAAAAAGGTAGGATACCTCATTTCCAATAAGCTCAATTTTGTTGAGCCTTACATCCATTTTACCTTTTTCGGATGAATAAGCTACATGATTCCCCGATTTTAGGGCAGCTATAACACCAATTTTGGTTTTACTTTCGGCCGCTATTAAATTAAAAAATCGCCCTACAGGTTGTTTAACCAAGTCATGGGTATCATCATTCGCCATAATCCATGAAAAATTTCCGTTATTCAAGGCGTAATCCCACAACTCAAACGACTCATAATAAGGACTTAGGACTTCAAACAAATCGTAACCTTTTAAAACTTTCAGATCTTTGGTAGTGTAGCCGTTCATTAAACCTGGGTGTGTAAGAGCTACTAAAGAAGCCGTTTTTTTGATATGCATCAGTCGAGTTTGTTTTTGCGAAACGCCCTGTCCGATGGGAAAATCCAATTTATCAACAGCCTTGGCGTCAATGGCAAGAATGTGCGTCTTGTTGGTATTGAAACCGTGTTCATAGCAAGGAATATATACGCAACTGGTATCTTTCTGGTCTGAAATACTGTGATAATTTGAAACAGCCGCTACTGAAAAACCCAACTTTTTATACTCGTCCAAAATCTGATTTTCTGAATTATGTCCGTTGGTTATTCCCTTCCAAGCGGTAGAATGGGCATGAAAATTGGCTTTCAAGGCTTTTTTATGGCTCCAATGTTTGTAAGGGTTATAAAATGAAGATTTCGATGATGCTTTTGGACTTGAAAAATCAAAAATTTCGGTTTGATAATATAGAAAACCAAGCACAACTATCAGCAAGGCAAAAAAAGATTTAATAATTCCTTGACTTATACGAGCAAGACCATTTGGCAAAATTGACTGACCTTTGAAGATATTTCGTAATTCCATAATTGTCAAAATTAGTCTTGGCATATTAACAAAATGATACCGAATGGTTAAAATAGAATTAAGCTTTGAAAAAAGTATTTATGCTTTAGTGGCTGTGTACGTTCTTATTAGTATTTTGGGTATGGGTTATACCCCGCTTTTCGACGAAGACGAAGGTTTTTTTGCAGAGGCATCACGTCAAATGCTTGCAATCGGAGATTACATTGGTATCAGTGTTAACGGCGAACAGCGTTATGATAAACCGGCCTTATTTTTTTGGTTTACAGCCATTTCGCTTAAAACAATTGGTTTGAACGAACTTGGAGCAAGATTGCCCTCATTTGCATTTTTCTTGTTGTCACTATTTCTGGTTTTTAGATTTACCAAAAAGTACTTTTCAGAAAGAGTAGCCATTGTAAGCATAATTATCGCCATTTGCATGCTACAATTTCAGGTACTGAGTCGAGCCGCCGTTAGCGACAATCTCCTCAATCTTTTAGTTTCCGCATCATTGTTTTCATTCTATAATTTTTTTGAAAAAAGAAAGACCCGTTCATTATTCTGGCTGTATACTTTTGCTGGCTTGGGTTTTCTCACTAAGGGTCCTTTGGCTTTTGTGGTCATATTTGGCGTTATTTTGCTTTTCTTGATTCTGTCAAAAAACTTCCATTTACTCCTTAAATTATTAAATCCATTATACATTCTTTGGGCAGTTCTTATTCCTTTTCCATGGTTCTATCTGGCTTATCTGAAGTCCGGAGATTTTTTGTTTACAGATTTTTTTATCAAGCACAATCTGGGCCGATTTTCCCAAACCATGGAATCGCATGGTGGTTTCTTGTGGTATTATTTCCCCGTGATTTTGCTGTCGTTTATTCCTTTCAGTCATTTGTTATTTTCGGGCATTAGAAATCTAAAAATCAATAATAAAAATATTTTTCTGGTGATTTGGGCGTTATTGCCTTTTGTACTCTTTTCATTTTCAAAGACACAACTGCCACATTACATCGCTATTGGTTATTTCCCTTTGATTATGTTGATTTCTCAAACAAAAAACTTAAATTTCAATGCCATATACATTCAAATGGCTTTCATGGTTTTGCTATTTTTGCTTGCTCCTACCCTCATAAAACACTTGGAAATCAAGGACACCAACGTCATTAACATGCTCAAAAAATCAAATGTGATTTTCGATACAAAGTATATCTGGATTATGCTGGCCATGTTTATCCTGATTAATATGCTGCATTTTACCAAAAAAAGAACGATTTTGGGTTCCTTGATAATTTACAGCTTAGCCGTGTCATTTTTTATGTACAAATACGGACTTTTGCAACAAGGTTTTGTAAAAGAAACCGGCCTGAAACTCAGAAACTCAAAAACCGAAATTTTCATGAAAGACCATTATAATCCAAGTTTGTCTTTTTATGCTAGGCGGGTGATATTCATCGAAAACAAACCGAATAACTCGCAAAGCGTTTTCAAGAACTAGCAGTCAAATAGTAGTCTTTTCAACCATTTACCTGTTCGAAATTAAAATTGGACAATTGTTATATTCTGAAAATTCATAAATTTGGTGAAACGACAAAGGTGATGGAAAAAATCAAAGCTGCCATACGATCAATGATTGAGATTTCTGAGGATGAATTGGTATCTTTTTTAGAACACTCAAAAATCAGAACCTTCCATCCTCAAGAAATCTTGAATGCATCCGGAAAAGTGACCAACGACATTTACTTTATCAATAGCGGAATTTTACGCGTCTTTATCACAGATACTAGCGGGACAGAACACACCACACACTTTGCTTTGGAAAACCAGTTTGTAAGCGATTACTCCAGCTTTATAACCCAAAATTTGTCTGTATCTACCTTGCAAGCGATAGAAAAAACTGAAATAGTAGTCATACCTAGAAAAAGCATAGAATGGGACTATGCCCATCTAACAGAAGGACAAAAAATGGGGCGACTTATTGCCGAGTTTTATTTTATTTATCCAGATACTAGAATCATAAATCAGTATGCCCGTACACCTAAACAACGTTATGATGCCATAACAGAGGTATTTCCCAATATCCACAATCGGGTTCCTCAATATATGATAGCCTCATACTTGGGAATTTCACCCATACATTTGAGCAGGTTAAAAAAGGCAGAGTATGAAAGTACTAAAAAGTAAGCCTTAGTTTAGGATTGATTCCTAAAGAGTTGCCTAACGAATCTTTCTTTTGGCATAATGGTGGTACAGGCGGATTTAGCTCTGATTTGTATATCAATAAAAATAAAGACACTGTGCTGTTAATCTTGGCCAATACGGCAGCTGGTTCAAAAGGAGGGAGAATTTCACGAAGGAATTATTGAAATATACAAGCCAACAAATACTGCAACATACAATTAGCAAAACTCACTCAAAGCATTGTAAATGTGAACATTATAAAAATAATATAAATACGTACTCTTGCCATAAGTGTGTTAAAAAATAACTTGTGGCAAAAGTAGAAAAGTTGTATATTTGCCATAAGTATCAAAAAATAAGACTTATGGCAGAAGTACAGAATGAACATTCTATCATTGGAAGAGACTTTGAGATAAAAAGAATGAAAGGGCTTTTATCTAATAATGAGTCAGAATTGGTGGCTGTATTAGGGAGGAGGCGTGTAGGAAAAACCTTTCTAATAAAGAACGTGTATCAAAAAGAAATGATTTTTCATATTACAGGCTTACAAGATGTAAACCGTAGTTTTCAATTAGATAATTTTGTAGCGGCCCGCAATCAGTTTTTCATTAAGGGAACGTCATTTGCAAAACCCAATAATTGGATAACCGCTTTTGGCCAACTGAAAGAATTACTAGGCAAACCCAAAATAAAAAAAAAGGTGTTGTTTTTTGATGAGTTTCCGTGGCTTGCGAATAATTCAAATGAGTTCTTAAAAGCTTTTGATAATTTCTGGAATGGATGGGCAATTGATCAAAACCTGATTGTGGTGATATGTGGTTCAGCAGCATCATGGATGATTACCAATATTATTAATAATAAAGGCGGCCTACACAATAGAATCACACAACAAATGCTTTTACAGCCATTCACATTAAACGAAGCAGAAAGATATTTTGCGGCAAAAAAGATGGACATTCCGAGACATAGCTTGATGCAATTGTATATGGTCACAGGTGGTATACCCTATTATTTAAAAGAAGTACAACGAGGTAGCACACCCATTGAAGCGGTCAATCAAATGTATTTTGGCAAACAAGCAACACTGAAAAACGAATTTGACAATCTATTTAAAGCATTATTTTCTAATTATGAAAAACATATTCTCGTCATACGGGCATTGGCTAGCAAATGGATAGGGCTAACACGCAACGAGATTATCACAAAAACGAAGTTGCCAACAGGTGGTGCTGTAACCACTATCTTAAATGAACTGGAAACGTCAGGATTTATCCAATCTTTACTACCTTTCGGAAAACGACAAAGGGATACTTTATATCGTCTGACAGACGCGTATACTTTATTTTATATTCATTTTGTAGAGCAAAACAAAAATATTAAGAATTATTGGCAAAAAAAATATAACTCACCTGAGGTAAAAGCATGGCAAGGATATGCTTTTGAAAATATCTGTTTGATACATATTGATGCTATAAAGCAAGCATTAGGCATTTCCGGAATATTAACCCATGAGTCTAGTTTTTATAAAATTAAAGATAATAACACACCCGGCTGCCAGATAGATATGCTGATAGAAAGGGGAGATAATGCGATAAATATATGTGAAATAAAATTTTATGATGGTGCCTATATATTGACAGACGAGGCGGTGAATAAATTGAAAGCAAAAAGGAATATTTTTCAAGATGTTTCTAAGACCAAAAAGCAAATATTTCTGACCTTAGTTACAGCAAATGGACTTTCTGAAAGCAAATATAATATGTTTATAGATAGACATATAGATTCTAATGTATTATTTAATCAAGTAAATTTTTAGCAGTAAAATTACATATAAAATAAATTTTTATGTTTGCCATAAGTACCAGATAAATAGACTTATGGCAGGAATATGCAAAAGTAAAATACTTGAGAGTATTCAAATGTAGGAATGAGACTGCTCGGTTGAATTGCAAATTTGCCGATTTTTATATTTCATAAATATTCAGGTTGATAACAAATATTTAACCCGATGAATTGTAATAGTGTATTATCAAATCAAAAATTCCCTTGCCCAAGTTGTGGTCACCACACAATGCTCAGAGAAGACCATCTGTGGGATATTTGTCCAGTATGTTTTTGGCAAAGTTGTCCTTAATACTGAAGGTCAAAATTTTCACTTGCATATATTTAGATTTTCAACTGGAAACTTCACATGTCCTGTGAAATTTTTAAGCAGTTTGAATACCGAATCTTTAATACGACTGAAAAATAATTAGACTCCGTAAAAGGAGCATTGTCCAATTTTCAAAACTGTTTTCCAAAAAGTACGATTGTCTTTCATTTAGGCTTCACTCCCATTTACATTTTTACTTTATAGATGCAAAGAAATAAATACTTTCCTGTTTACATAAAGACTTATTCATGAACACTTTATATGAGAAAGCTAAAAAAGACGGAATGTCTTCCCGAAATGTAAATCTCTAAACATTTGTTAACGTTTGGCACATGCCAACTGACCTACCTTTGCCTTATAATTTAAAAAGAATTTATAATGACAAAGAAAATTTTGGCTTCCATATTATTGCTGTTTACTACTACGGCAATTATTTTAGCACAAGACATTGCGGTAAAGTCTATTAAGACTAAGAAATACAACCCATATACCAATCTAGTAGTTTGGCCAGATGAATTTAATCCAGAAAAAGCGAAATGGTATGTGTACAACGAGATTGAAATCAATGCAAAACCAGAAGTAGTCTGGGACATCCTAATTGATGCTAAAAAATGGCATACTTTCTACAGCGGTGTACAAAGTCCAGTAGCGTTTATGGATACAACAGCCTCTACTTTAAGGAATGGACTAAAATTTAAATTACACACCATGGGACTAAAATTGGAGCCTGAAATGAAAGAATTTGTACCCAATGAAAGAATGGCTTGGGAAGTACGGAGAGGAAATTTAACAGGCTACCATGCTTGGGTAATTGTGCCTACTGCAAATGGTTGTAGGTTAATAACACCAGAAGCCCAAAACGGTTTTTTAACCTTTATGCAAAAGGTTTTTCAACCCAATAAATTATTAAAACTACATGACACTTGGTTAAAACTTATCAAAGCAAGAGCAGAAAACATTTAAATTTTTCATGAAAGAATATATCTTAATAACAGATGCCTCCTCAGGCATTGGATACGAAATGGCCATACAATTGGCTGAAAAGCAACATAATCTGATATTGGCAACAAGAAGTGCTGATAAAATAGAGAAAATGCAAAAAGAGTTAAAGGCAAAATATGCCATCGAAGTGGAATACATGGAGGTGGATTTGTCACTAAAAGAAGAAGCAAAAATGCTTTACGAAGCCATAAAAGATAAAAACCTTTTGGTGACGGGCCTTATCAACAATGCTGGAGTGGGAGTATATGGCCATTTCGAAAAAATAGCTCTGGAGGAAGAACAAAATATGATAGAGCTGAACATAACTTCAATGGTCACATTAACAAAACTTTTTGGAAAAGATATGGTCGCTCATAAATCCGGCAGAATAATGAATATTGCCTCTATCCTATCGTTTTTACCGTTTCCGTACTACTCGGTATATTCAGCCACCAAAGCCTTTGTGCTGGCCTATACCGAAACCACCCCCGCAGAGCTGGAGGGCAGTGGAGTAATAATGACTGCTCTTTGTCCAGGCACTGTGGAAACGCCTTTTCATACAGACACCACGCGAAAAACTAATGCCATGAGTGCCAACACACCCATGTCGGCAGATGTGTTAGCCAAAGCGGGAGTGTAATTGTTTTTAAATGGGAAAGGCAAGAAAATTGTTGGCTTCATGAACTGGTTTTTGACTAACTTGCCACGAATTACACCAGATACTATTATGATGAAAATAAAGAAGAATTTGGCGACTATTAAAATGTAAATCAGATGATATATTTCAGTCAAGAATTAAAAATACGCAATGAGACCCTGTTCTACTATGGCTTGGTTTGCTTGCTGGCATCTTTTGCTTTTTTGATTTTAACGAGGATGACATCCACACAAGTTTACAACGTAAGTGCTTGGTACAAACCCTTTAAATTTGCATTTTCCACCTTTTTGTACGCTTGGGCGATGGCTTGGTATTGTGCTTATTTAAAAGACTTTAACATTGGATTTTTTAACTGGGCCATTATCATTTTACTTGGATTTGAAATTATATATATTGCTATTCAAGCCGGCCGTGGGCAATTGTCTCACTATAATAGGAGTAACGGATTTTATGCTGGCATGTACTCACTGATGGCTTTAGCGGCCACATTAGTAACGGTTTTTACGGCTTATGTCGGTATCCTATTTTTTGTAAACGACTTTCCAGATTTACCCAATCATTATCTCTGGGGCATAAGGCTAGGAATTGCCATTTTTGTGATTTTTAGTTTCGAAGGCTTTGTGATGGGTAGCCGCCTAACCCATACCATTGGTGGTCCAGATGGAAGCCCAGGCATCTGGCTTTTGGGGTGGAGCAAAACTTTCGGGGACCCTCGTGTGGCACATTTCATAGGTATGCACGCCTTGCAAGTCTTACCGGTACTTTCTTTTTATATTTTTAGAAATACAAAATTGACCATTTTCCTTTCCATACTTTATGCATGTTTGGCAATCACGACTTTAATTCAAGCTTTAAATGGAAAACCTTTGCTCAAAAACCTTAAGCATAAACAAAGCCATTTCAAAGAATATTAATATCATTTATGTTGGAGAATATTAACATTCACTTCTCAATTAGATAATATTTTGAACATACTGGCAGATTAATTTTGTTATGGGCATTTTCCCTTTTCTTAAACTTTGATTTAGTGAAAACTCTACCAAAGATAAGCGTGTTGATGGCAGTTTTCGACACGGATTTTTATTTCATCAAAAGAGCCATTGACTCGGTTTTTCATCAAGATTATCAAAACTTCGAACTTATCATTATTGATGATGGTAGTAGAAACGATTATCTTGCAAAAATCCTGAAATATGCAGCAGGTATGGAAGAAAAGCTGACGTATCTCAGACATCAAAATTGCGGCCAAGCAGAATCCATCAACCGAGGCGTTTTAATAAGCACAGGAGACTTTATCACTATTATTGATGCCGACGATGAATACAAGCCCAATCACTTGTCGTCATGTCTTGTCGCCATATCTGACGGAGATTTAATTGCCTCCAATACCGAAACCATCACCGATGATACAACTGATTTTTATGTGCCCGACAAACACAATCAAAGTAAACTTATCCATGTAGATGATTGCATCTTATTTGCCACTTTATTTGGCAAAAGAGAGGTATTTACCAACACAAAATTTAAAAAAGGGTACGCTGCGGATGCTTTTTTCTTTGAAGAGGCCAAACAAAACTTCAAAGTCAAGAAAGTTAATTTACGAACCTATATTTATTACCGAAATTCTGTTAGTAGTATTTGTTCAAAAATTAAAGGTGGAATTCCCAAAAAAATCAATTAGTAAATGATACCCAAAAAGAATTTAATATTGGCTTGTCAAATTTCGGGCGTTTATGATGTTAACCGAAATGAAACACTTCAACACGATGATTTTAGTTTGGTTAAAGAGTGGGCTGATTCTTTGAAAAAACTAGACTTGCAAGGTGTTCTATTTCATAATGGTTTCTCCGAAAATACCATTGCCAAATATCAAAACGCACATCTCAAATTCGAAAAGGTCCATTATGATTCTTATTTCAACCCCAATGTTTTTCGTTACCTAGCCTACAAAAACTACCTTGAACAACAAAAAGAAAACATTTGCGGTGTGTTCCTCACAGATGTTTCAGATGTGGTGGCTATCAAGAATCCGTTTATTCAACCCTTCTTTATCAACAACTCCCAAGCTATTTTTTGTGGCGACGAACCAAAGCCTTTGATGAACGATTGGATGACAGAACACTCTGCCCACTTTAGAAAATCTATTCCTGGATTTGATTCGTACGAAGAAAATTTCAAAAATGCTTCGTTGCTCAACTGTGGCATTATAGGCGGAAAGACCAAAATAATTTTGGAGTTTCTTGGTCATGTATGTGAGATCCATCAGAAATATAATCAAAACCAAACGAGTGCTTTTACCGGTGACATGGGAGCATTTAACTATGTCATCAGAACCCGTTTTAATTCAAGAGTTATACACGGCTTCCCTGTAAACACGGTCTTCAAGGCATATCAAGTTGAGAGAAAAGATTGTTGGTTTAGGCATAAGTGAAAGTTATAGGGCCAATATTAAGTTTTCATTTTCGGAAACCTGTTCGTATTCGGTATCGTTATATTTGCATTAAGTACTTAACATACTTATAGTCAATTACGCTACGATGAAAAAACTCCTACTTCTATTTCTTTTTGTAAACCTTTTTGCGTGTCAAAAAGAAAAAATAGCCAATCACTATGTCTCTGAATTATACGACCTCAGTGCTGATGCTTTTATGGCCAAATATAAGGCAACAAAAGATGCCCAATTGGTAGATGTAAGAACCCAATTGGAATATGCCGATGGCCATATTCAATATGCCATTTTAATAGATTACAACGGCATAAACTTCAAAAAAGAATTGATTCAAAAACTAAATAAATCCAAACCTGTGTTTTTGTATTGCCGATCGGGAAATAGAAGCAAAAAAACAGTCGAAATTATGCAGGAATTAGGTTTTAAAGAAATTAACAACCTTAACGGCGGCTACAATGAGCTGATTCAGTTCACCGAAGAGTGTTGAGTAAATGATAAAAAACCTTAAAGCATAATTCTTTATGTAAAAAAATTAAACCAATGATTATTATCTTTAAAATTGAGAAATCATTCGAACTAAAAATAATGCAGAATTGGTTCAAATTAACTCCCAATTATCTCCAAATTCTCTAATTTTAAGATCATACCCTAAACACAAATAATAAGTAATCAAAGGTGTGGTTTTAAAATCTTTAGTAGTCACTTTGCTTACATTTAGCAGCAAGTCAGATTATCGGCATTTATTACACTCTTGTAAGTTTAGGTGTGACTAAACTTACTTACAATGGCCTTATCAAAGCCTAGCTCTCCCGCCACAAACCATCTATTTTTATAAAGTCCAATGACGCCTTTTAGCTCAGAACCAAAGTTCAGAATATTCATCAAGGGTTTTGGTATCCTCGAAAAATACCGTTGGTATTAATACTCCCTTTGAACGCTTATACATTGCATACCAGCACTTTAACACCCATTTTTATTAAAATCATCCTAAATATTTTCTCCGTAAATAAATAAAACTTTGTTTGTGGATTTTTTCAAATTTACTAGAAAATAATCAAGCCGTCTTAAAATCAAACAAATAAATATTGAAGGAGAGACAATAGAAGAACTTATGATAGAAAAACCTTAGTAGTTTTTTAGCAATTCTAGTATTTTCTTATTGATTTGGGTATTTTCATAAATGCCCGAAAACAAATCTGCACCCGCTCCATAAGCAAATACTGGTACAGGAATTCCTGTATGGTCATCGCTATGGAAACGCACTTCAGGATTTCCATTTTTGTCGGCATGTGGAAGCGTTGCCCCGCCTGTTTCGTGGTCAGCAGTGACTATTAATGTGCATTCGGGATTTTTATCAATAAAGGCCATTATTAAACCTACTGTATGGTCTAAATCTAACACTTCATTCAACATTTCTGTGGACTTATTGGCATGACCAGCACCATCAATGTGTCCGTTTTCTATCATTATTACAAAATCTTTATTTGATCTTGTGATTTCTTGCAAAGCAAATACCGTACTATTACCAAGGAAATCACCCCTATTCTCGGTAATAAAAGGTAGCTTATCGAAAAGGACAGCGTTTTTGAGGCCTTTCAATTCAGCACTTTTATCTTCTTTATTTATTAAATGATACTTTTGAGCAATAATGTTTTTTTGAGCTAGGCTTGCCTGTCCAATCACTATGTTTACCGATGATTGATTCAGAAACTCAGTGATAGACAAAGTACTGTCTCGATCTTGTACATGGGCATAAAAAGCAGCAGGAGTGGCTCCAGCAATATTATCTGTGGTAACAATTCCTTTGAAAAAATCATTGGTTTCCGATAATTCAAATAGACTTGATAAAGGTTTTCCTTGTGGGTCTTTGCCAATGTATCGGTTATTTGTTTTTTCTCCGCTGGCTATGGCAGTACCCCCAGCAGCAGAATCTGTGGTGTAATCATCGGCTGACTGCGTTTTTGACAGCCCAATATGCTTTATTTTCTCAACATTCAATGGTCCTGAATTAATCATTGCGGTTGACCATTGAGCCAAACCACAGCCATCGCCAATAACAATAAATACACCTTTTTTGTTGATTGATTTTGGTTCGAATTCCGTAGAAGGTTTTGGGTATTTACTAGAAGCCAATGAACCCTTTAAACTTTTGATATAGGCTGTACATTCAAAAGGCTTGTCGGTATTTATAAAATCCACTCCCATTTCTGACAAAGTAAACCATGCTGTTGGATTGTCAGGACTCGCCCAAAAGCGTATCTTTTTGCCAGACTGATGTACTTTGTCAATCACCTCCTTAAGCTTAACCTCATCGGCATGAGTTAATCTCCCTTTTCCATTCCATTTCGAAAATCTTTGAAAAGCATAGCTCACCATGCCAACTCTTTCAAATTTAGTTTTATCAAACTCCCCTGTTTCTTGAAAGTCAAAAAGAAGGTAGGCAGGATAAGTCGCAAAATCTTTGGGTCTATTCCCCGAAATAATGATTTTTAATGGTGAACTCTGTTTTGTGAGAGCCGGAAACTGACTAATTTCAGCTTCAATCGCCTTCAATGTGGTGATTGCTTTAGTTTTTACATCTATCAATAATTGGAGTTCTCTACCTTTTAACTCACCATTGGTAATTAACTCATTTATGGGTTCCAAATAAGTTTTTCTCAGTGTTTTAGTATTTATTTCAGCTTGCGTATGGGCTACGAAAAGCTGATTTTTTTGCAAAAACACATCGGCTTCCACAGAATTGCTGCCCGCTCCGTAAGCATTCCAAAATGGTACCGATTGCAGATAATCATTGTGTGAATGCGACATAGGCTGTGCAATGCACACGCTAACACTAAAGACAACCAACAGTAAGGCGAGGCGAAATATATTTATTATTGATTTCATATTAAGATATTGTTTAAAAACCAGATAGAGGTCAAAACTAAATTCCTCTAAACATTTACCTTGTCAGGCAACAAATTATTCAAAATTTTCTCAAATAGGGGTACAAACCACACAAAAATTAAAACACCAGAAATATTAAAAATCATGTGAGCATTGGCTAATGCTCGCTCCACGGGGGCATTCACGCTAATCCATTTTACCAAATTCAAAAAAGGTGTAAAAAGAGCCAAGCCAATAACAATTGAAAGAAAATTGAAGGTTAAATGAAACATTCCCGTCTTGATGGCTTGTCTGCTACCTTTAATAGTGGCCAGCAAAGTATCGCTACAAGTACCCAATTCGGCACCAAGCATAACGGCTATACCTCCAGCCAAGCTCAACAAACCCTTCTTAGATAAAATAATAGCCATACCGACAGTGGCCGAAGACGATTGAATGATAAGCGTAACCAATGCCCCTATCAATGACCCTGTTAACGGTTTCTCTGTCTTAGCCAACCACTCCAAAAAGGTAGGATTATCTTTTAAGGGTTCGACAGCATTTTCCATAGTAAACAATCCGAAAAATAAAACTCCAAAATACAGAATTATTTTGCCTGTGTTATTAACCTTGTTAGACTTCGAAACAAACAAAAGAACAAAACCTATGAGTAACAATACTGGCGAATACTTACCCACATCCATGGCTATGATTTGGCTGCTGATGGTGGTACCAATATTGGCCCCCAATACTATACCCATAGCTTGTTTAAAGGTCAACAGACGAGAATTAACGAAAATGATGGTAATGATGATGACGGCTGAGGATGAATCTAAAATGGTGGTGACAATGGTACCTGTTATAACCGCAGAAAACGTATTAGAGGTAAATTTTAAAATCCATTTTTTCGCATTTTCACCGACTGCGTTTTGTATAGTATCAGAAAGGCTATTTACAGCAAACAAAAACAACACGAGCCCGGCAAGAATAGATAGTATAATTTCAGTCATTTTAAGATGAGGTTAATTTTTACAAATCTAAAATATCCCACTAAGTGTTTCTATTCAAATCAATTTCTTCACAAAAACTTAATATGTAAGAAGCATTGCGGCTTACTGTGAAAAAAAATTAGAGTGTAAATTTGCAAATTATTATCACCTTAATCTCACGAAATGGTTTTTGGCAAAATAAAAGCTAAACATTTTCCGAAAAAATTCATTTGGGGCGTTGCCACCTCTGCCTACCAAACCGAAGGTGGCCGACACCTTGGCGGTAAACAAGATTCCATCTGGGATACTTTTACCAACGCTAGGAAATTCAAAAAAGGCAATGGCAACAAAGCCACAGACTTCTACCACAAATACGAGAAAGACATAAAACTCATCAAAGAGTTGAATTTAGGGTCGTTCAGATTCTCTATTTCGTGGTCACGGATTTTTCCTGATGGCATCGGTGAGCCAAATTCCGATGGTATAGAATTTTATCATAAAGTAATAGATTGCTGCCTATCCAATGATATTGAACCCTGGATAACGCTATATCATTGGGATTTGCCGCAGGCTTTAGAAAATCAGGGCGGATGGACCAACAGAGAAATACTCACTTGGTTTGGCCACTACACCGACTTCTGCTCCAAGGAATTTGGCTCAAAAGTAAAGAAATGGTTTGTCCTCAACGAACCCATGAGTTTTGTGGGGCTGGGCTATTTCATGGGCATACACGCCCCTGGCAAAAAAGGGCTACGGTACTTTCTACCAGCTGCACACCATGCCACGCTGTGCCAAGCCGAAGGCGGGAGAATTCTCCGAAAAAACATTCCAGATGCCCACATAGGTACTACGTTTTCCTGCTCTGTGGTGCGGCCTAAAAACATCTGGCGAAGACACGTCAATGCCGCCAAACGCCTAGATGCCCTCTTAAACCGCTTTTTTATAGAGCCAGCCCTCGGCTTGGGCTACCCTACAGACGTAATTCCTGGCTTAAAACGCATTGAGAAGTATTTCCAACCGGGCGATGAAGAATTGATGAAATTCGATTTTGATTTTATAGGCATCCAGTACTATTTCAGGATAGTGGCCCAGTACAGTCTATTTCCACCTATCTTGTTTGCCAACCAGATACCCGCCGAAAAACGGAATGTTAAAATAAACAACATGGGTATGGAAATCTACCCAAAAGGCATGTTGAAAATGTTAGAAAAATTTAGCCAATATGACGGCGTAAAGGAAATCTACGTTTCAGAGTCGGGGGTATGTTTTGACGAGGAACTGATAGACGGAAAAGTGAACGACAAAAACAGGATTCAGTATTTCAAGAAAACCTTCAAAATCTGCCGCAAGGCCATTAGAAGAGGCATAAATCTCAAAGGCTATTTTATATGGACACTGGTAGATAATTTTGAATGGGCCGATGGCTTCAAACCACGCTTTGGAATAGTCTTCAACAACTTCAACACCCAAAAACGCACCGTCAAAAAGTCGGGACTATGGATCAAAGATTTTCTGAAAAAATAAACACTCAGGGCGGCTTTCGGTAAAACCGAAACTGGACTATTCGCTCCCGCTTCCCTCCTAAAGTCGGGAGAGCTCCACTACTATCCTATGGACACTTATAAGTCAATCAAGACTTTTCCGTGCTTAATTGCTGTTTTTTCTAAAAAGAGTAATTGCCTTTGTTTTAAATTTTCTTCATATTTATTAATTCCAATTTCGACGAACTCTTCACCGTAATATGCATTTGAGAATATATCCAAAAGATAGTTGAAATCTGAAAAGGAAAAGAGTTTCCAAATGTTATATTAATTTTATGGTACGAAACATTAAAAAAATAAACAAAAAGAACCCCAGGGACAAAGTCACAAAAATCAATCGAGAAAATTTTAGTTGGCTATTTCAAGAGCTAATAGATGTAAAAGTTAGTCTGCTCCAACAATGTTTGATTGATTGTCGCCCTTCCGTCGCTTATATTACTGTCGTCCGATAAAATTATTGCAGAGAACCTCATGTAGATGACAGGTACTTCTATTGGCTCAGATGTTTAAGTTGCTTTTCGTTTAAAGCTGTACTAAAAACTGCAAGCCCACCTATTTGTCCTTTGAAAAAATTGCCCATACCTTTTTTTAACAGTACCGCTCCAACCGTAAAATCAGACCCATTATTGCCCATTCCGTAAGGAAAATAATATGGATTTTTACTTTGTATTAATCCACTTGGATAGCCTTTAAAACCTTTAGTATTGTTAATGAGTTCGATTTCTCTTTTTTCGAATTGGCCATTTAAATAAGATTTTATATACTTTCCATCATACGTAAATGCCACACAAACCCACTCATTGGGTGTAACTAACTGTCTACTAGCCGAATAATCTATAGAATAAGGGAATGGTGGTGTCGGTTTGCCTGACTGAGAGATATGCCCGCACACCTGATTTTTGCCGTTGTAATGTGGTAATGATACAAAAAGTCCGTATTGGCGTTTACCACCATCTTGGTATTCGTTCCACATACCACCGACAAAGCCGGTTTGTTCTCCGGTCCATTTAATCCAAGCTAACACCGTAACTCCTTGCTTTTTACCGAACATATTTAAATCTCCTATTTCTGAATGAGCCAAAGAAAGATAACTTCTTCCATCGAATAATACCGAATAGCCAGACAAAGGGCCATCGTTCAAGCGAGGCAAAGGTCCTGCCATTTCCTTTAATGCAAATGCACTATTATAACAAGATTTCCTCGATTGTCCCGCCTCTTCTCTAAAATCCCATAGTGCTACTAGGTTTCTTGTAGCTTTAAAGCGATTTAATCTGTCTATTGCTTGTCCAAAAACTAAAAATGTTTGGAAATAAAATACTATTCCAATAAAAGTTCTAACCAAAAGTTTCAATCCTAGTCGTTTTTAGTGTTTAAAATAGTCGATACCATAGCGAGTCACCGATAAATTATACCCACACAAAAATATTAAAAAAATCAATTAAAATATGAGAAAATCAAAGGACATAAACCAAACGTTTACCAAACCAACCCCTCTGTAGCAAAAGGTACTGTTTGAGACTTTTCAGTCGAAATGCTTGTATTTCAAAGATGTATGTTTAATAATATGAATGATTTTTTTAAAACATTTCAGCAAATTATTTAATTTTACAGACTCAATGAATACACAAGGCCATGCAATTAAAAACAATTTTGTTTTTTCTAATTTTCACTTATCAATCTTCCAAGGGCCAAGGAATTTTAACCTATCTGAATGGAATCCTATCATCAGAAAATAAAACTTTAAAGAACGCTGAATTAAAAGGTAAGATTAACGAAATTGGCTCTGAACTACTAAGGCAAACTTATCGTAAATACAGGCATTTCCATACCATAAAAAGGGTTATTCTAGCCACCGAAACTGCTTTCATACTTGGAGCTACTGACTACGATACAGGTTTTCCTAGATTAAATTTAACTACTTTGTCTGTTGGTTTATCTGCCGCAGCCATAGATATAATTCTCAAAAAACCTTCATGCCGACGTGCCAATCGGTTCGTTGAGGAATATAACTTTGAAGTCACAGACGAGATGTTCTTGAACCGGTGAAAAGTCTGATAAACTAGATGAAACTGTGAATGATTTTCCTGTTGAAAATCTGTTCGAATAAAGTCCTATGATAAATGAGTTCGATGTATGACTACATCACCATACTAAACTTTCCGTTTTCTCCCCAAAAGTGCCCTTCAAAGTCACTTGACTTCTGTTTGGACACCACCATAAAATCCAAAACCCTACAAAAGGAAACTTTGGATAGACAAAAATTACCTGACTTTATAAACTGCTTTTTTTGCTAAATACCAGTTATAAATCATTTCGCATTCCACACATAATCGGGATTGGGCTTGGGCACTTGGGCATTAACCGATTTCCGCCATTTGTGTAATACTTTTTGTAATTCCTCGGCTTTCTTTGAATGGTTCGCAGCTAAGTTTTTCGTTTCGCCAATGTCTTCTTTTAAGTTATACAATTCTATTTTGTTGTCTTCGAAAAATTCAATCAATTTCCAATCGCCTAATCGCACTGCACTATATGGATTGTTGCCTTCATGATAGTGAGGATAATGCCAAAATAGCGGTCTGTCATAGTTTTTGTTCTCGAAAAGCACAGGTTTCAATGATTTTCCATCTAATTTTCCTGTTGGCTTAGTATGGGTTAAATCCAAAATCGTCAGCATCAAATCCATCGTAATGGCGGGTTCGTCAATCACTTTGCCTCCTTCTATTTTTCCTTTCCAATACATCAATAGTGGTGTACGAATTCCCCCTTCGTAGCACCAACCTTTGCCCTCTCTCAAAGGCTTGCTTGTGGCAATTTTCATCAAAGTTCCATTATCAGCAGCGAAGATAATGATGGTGTTTTCGAGCAATTTCTTTTTATCTAATGTCTCCATGATTCTGCCGATGTTTTCATCCAAACTTTCCATCATGGCAGCATAGGTGGGGTTTTTCTGTTTGTCGGGACTTGTGAGTAGCTTTTTGTATTTTTCTATTTTCTCTGCTTTGGCCTGCACAGGCGTATGTACGGCATAGTCCCAATAATTGAGATAAAAAGGCTTACTTGGGTCATGATTTTCAATGAGTTTGATGGCTTCATTTGCTAATCGGTCGGTAAGATACTCTCCCTGAGGGCCTTCTTCAAGGTTGGGCATTTGATAAGGTGCAAAAAATCCCTTTTTAGGATGCCCCCAATTTGAACCACCAATATTTATGTCAAAACCTTGATTTTTAGGATAATATTGTTCGCCTTCGCCCAAATGCCATTTACCTATATGCCAAGTCGAATAGCCATTTTCTTTCAAATATTCGGCAGTTGTTTTTTCAGATTGTGGTAAAAATTGTTGCCAATCTGGAATCAATAACTTGGAATTCTTATTGCCATTTCCCGGTATCCAATCCGTGATGTGTAGTCTAGCGGGATGTTTTCCGGTCATCAAGGCGGCTCTTGAAGGAGAACAAACCGTGCAAGCCGAGTAGGCATTACTAAACCTAACACCGTTTTGAGCTATTTTATCAATATTCGGGGTTTGGTTAAATACATTGCCGTAGCAACCCAAGTCCATAGCACCCATGTCGTCTATAAAAAACAGAATAACATTGGGCTGAACTTCTGGCTTTTTAAAAGCTATTTGACCAATCAATAATAAGCTAATGGCTGTGATTACTAAGATTTTCTTCATTTCAAAAAGTTAAGGTTTTATAATTCAAATCAGATAAAATTTATTTTAATTCTAATGGATGGGCATTGAAATTGTACTTGTCACCCACAATTTGCTTCATTTCATTGACCATCTGTTCCACTTTTTTGGGATTAGATTTAGCTAAATTATTCTTTTCTCCCAGGTCAGATTTAAGATTAAACAATTGATAATTAGTCGAATTTCCTAATTCTACATTTACTTCTTTGTTAACCGCCGCACCTTTGTAGGGTGGAATCATCACCCAATCGCCGCTTCTAAAAGCTAATCTAGATGAAGATTCGATAACCAAATTGCTCCTTCCTTTTTTGGTTTTCCCTAAAAATACATTTAGTAAATTCTGACTATCAGTTAATGGCACCTGCTGACCCACCAAAGCCGCAAACGACGCTAAAAAATCAATCTGACAAACCATAGCATCCGAAACCTGCGGCTTAATAGTGTCCTTCCAATAAGCCAAAAATGGAATCCTTGTTCCGGCTTCGTATAGGCTATATTTTCCGCCGCGAAGCCCGCCCGCCGGTGTATGATTTCCTAATTTTTCGACTGCGTCATCATAATATCCATCATTCAAAACTGGCCCATTGTCGCTTGAAAAGATAATCAAGGTATTTTTATCTAAGCCTTCGGCCTCTAATTTTTTCAAGATTTCGCCTACGCACCAATCTGCTTCGAGTATGACATCGCCACGAGGTCCCATGCCCGACTTGCCAACAAAACGAGGGTGGGGCGTACGAGGTACATGTGGCTGATGCAAGGCATAATAGAGAAAAAACGGCTGTTTTTTGTTGTTTTCAATAAAATCCAATGATTTTTGGAGAAATAAGTCCGCCATTTCTTCATCATTCCACATTGCAGATTTTCCTCCTTTTTGATAACCGATTCGTGGAATTCCAAAATGAACGCTGTAGTTATGCCCATGATGCCACTTTTGACGTGTCATCAATTCAGGATTGGATATTGCGGTGGGTTCACCCTCAAAATTTTTATTATAATTCACAAAAATGGGGTCATTTTCTTCTATTCCGACCACTTTCCGGTTTTCAATATAAACGGTCGGCACTCTGTCGGTGGTGGCTGCCATGATATAGGAATAATCAAAACCGACATCATTTGGACTAAGCCTTAGCTCCTTGTTCCAATCGATTGGTCCTTTACCAATTCCCAAATGCCATTTCCCGACTACTGCTGTCTGATAACCCGATTTTTTTAACATTTTTGGCACTGTTATCATCGAGGTATCTATCAATAAAGGAGCATCGCCTTGTAAAATTTTTGCTTGGTCGTTTTTCCATGGATAATTACCCGTGAGCAGTGCCAATCGGCTTGGCGTGCAGGTTGCAGAGGTAGAATATCCATTCGTAAATCGGATGCCGCCATTTGCCAATTTATCCATATTTGGGGTATTTAAAGTCCCTTTTTTATAAGCAGATATATCGCCATAACCCAAGTCATCCGCATAAATCAAAATGATATTGGGTTTGTTATTTTGAGCAAAAACAAAGGCTGAGATAAACAAAAATAGCAAAATTGGAAGTACTTTTTTCATGGTTTCTTAAGGTTGTTCGGCAAAAACATGTTGCCAAAGCACAATATAATCGAATTTTAATTTATTAGAAAGACGATTGAAAAAAGATTTTGAAAAAGACCGTTTTTTTCAAGAAATGGCAGTAATTATTTCAAAGATATTTTTTCTTGAA
>CAMCYZ010000021.1 GCA_945885545.1 Spirosoma fluviale | reverse complement strand
GTTGAAAAAAAAGCTGTATCCTCGGTCTTTGAAACGTTCTGAAAGACATGTCGAAGCTGGATAGAATAGGATTTCCTATCTTTTAACATGATTTCAACTTTGATTTTCAAGACACATGGCATAGGAATATTGAAAGAAAGACCAAAATAAAGTTAATTCTATAATTTTTGCAGTTTATCAACGGTGATACGGCATTCCGAAATCAAAGTAATAAACCATATTGAAACCCACCTCAAATAATCAATAAAAATAAAAAATATGCAAAGAAGAAAATTCATAAAGAAAACTGTAACTGGGCCGCCATTATTGATTGGGACACCAACACTTTTGGTAAGTTGCGGAAAAGAAAATGAGAATGTAATTCCAAATGGTAAAACCGTTGTAGTAATTGGCGGCGGTATTTCAGGACTTGCTGCTACCAAAAAACTAAAAGAAAATGGATTTACCGTTATTGTTTTAGAAGCACAAGAAAAAGTAGGTGGCCGAATACGTACAGATAGAAGCCTTGGAGTTGCCTTTGACGAAGGAGCAAGTTGGATACATGGACCAAGCGGCAATCCAATTACAAGTTTGGCA
Organism: Spirosoma fluviale; assembly: GCA_945885545.1. Lineage (GTDB taxonomy): Bacteria > Bacteroidota > Bacteroidia > Cytophagales > Spirosomataceae > Leadbetterella > Leadbetterella lacustris. Next base: position 30,158 of record CAMCYZ010000021.1, on the reverse strand, counting down.
ACGCAAGCAGGGGCAAATACTTTTCTGACTTCTGATGATAGCGTAGAAGTATTTAACACCAATGGAATCGCTTATTCTGACACCGTTTTAACCAAGGCGGAAAGTCAATTTGAAAGTGCTTTGAACGCTGTTAGAAGTGCCGGAACGCAAACAAAAAGTTTTCAAACAGTTTTCAATTCGTTATATCCAACCCAAGCCAATGACAAACTTTGGAAGTATATGCTTTCTGCTTATTTAGAATTCAGTACAGGCGGAGACATTTCAAAACTTTCATCCAAATTTTTTGACGATGATGAGGAATTTAATGGAGATGATGTTATTATTATAAATGGTTACGATAAGGTTACAGACTTTATGGCACAAGGTTTAGAAATCAGACTTAACACTAGAGTTACAGGAATTAATTACGCAAATACCAAAGTTGTTATTACTGCAAATGGAAGTAACATTCAAGCCGATTATGTTGTAGTTTCAGTTCCATTGGGGGTATTGAAAAATAATGTAATCGCTTTTACCCCTTCTTTACCGGCCAATAAAATTGATGCAATTTCTAACACCAATATTGGAAATGTAAATAAATTTCTGTTAACATGGAAGACACCATTCTGGGATCCTGACTTACAATATATCGGTTATACGCCAGACACAAAAGGAAAGTTTAATTACTTTCTAAACATCAAAAAATTTACTCCATCAAATGGACTAATGACTTTTGCTCTCGGTGATTATGCAACTGTGACAGAAAATTTGTCGGATAGTCAAATTATCAACGAAATAATGTTGCATTTAAAGGGTATTTATGGTAACAGTATTCCAAGTCCTTCAAATTTTTTGAGAACAAAATGGGGACAAAATATAAATTCATTTGGTGCTTACTCTTACCCAACAAATGGCTCTACATCAGCAGACTTTGACACATTAGCTAACCAAGTAAACAATAAAATTTTCTTTGCAGGCGAACATACTGAAAGGGAATATCGTGGGACAGTTCATGGAGCATATTTAAGTGGAATACGTGAAGCTGACAAAATAATAGACTTATGAGGCAAATAAGAAAAAATGTATGATATTGAGTAGTCTGCCGGACTAAGAAACCCTAACATTCAGAGGTTCTCTTATACCAGATCATTCACAATATTTTAGATACCGGTTGACGTACAAATCGGTTCGTTGAAAATACAACAAAAGCTTTTTTCTTGCTTTGAAGTTTTTGTGTTCATATATGAGTTGAGGCTTTTATCAGTAGAAAAAGCATTAAATAAGAGAATTCAGAAAAATATTATTCAAGTACATCAAATTATGTCAAAAAGGTAGGGGTAATAGATGTTTGCCTTCCTTGATTCGAGTAATTGACGTTACCAAACAAATCCGGATAATTCAAATAAATAAGTAGTATTTTTTTTAATAGGCTGTAAAAGACCATATTGTGCACCTACAAAGGGAACATCCTTCTTACGGCGGATAAAATACCACATATTTCACTTAGGTCAAATACCGAAATATAGATTTCGAAAACGATAGCCCTCGCAGAACAAGCAGCTAAAATATCGTCTAAATGTAACTGATTCATATTTGTTTTTCGAAAGTTTGGCTGTTCAAATAGAAAGTAGAACCGTTTATTCTGTAAAATATGCTTCCACTTGATAGTTTGTAGTTCCGGCGGTTAAAAGGGCAAAACTAAAAAAGCATTTGTTGTAGAGAAAAAATCAGGGATTTAGTTAGATTGTCAAAAAATATGAATCCACTTATAACAGAATAGCTAACATCAATATCGATATAAGTATAAAATTTATCTTCCTACAAATTATTCAACAAAGGGAGGGAAGGATTTGCATCGGACCCTAGAATATCCATGTATGCAAAATACTTCTCAGTTTTTTTTCTACTATATTTGAATTTTCAACGCAACAAAGTCTAAAATGAAACCCGCATTTTTAATTCTCAGTTTCCTAATATTCCCAATCATCACTTTCGCAAATACAGGAACTGCAAAATAAAGCGAATTTATCTTTGATTCTTTGAAGGTTCAAGTTCATGAACAGTTAGTTAAAAAAGATTCAGTAATCAAGGAAAAGCTTCCAAAGCACCAAAAGATAGCCAAAGCCTCCGGGATATTGGGTATTGTTGGTTTAGGGACAATGATTTTATTGGGTTCAATCAGTAGCGGAACCTTGGCAGTGTTTGTGGGGTCAGTTGTTTCGTTTATTGCCTTATTAATGGGAGTTTTTAGCGTGCGAAAGGTGAAAAATAAAAAGTGGGCTCGTTTGGGTATTATTTTGGGTTCATTGGGTATTTTGATTTTAGCAGCTTGGATTGCCCTCATCGTTTACGTGATTTCTATTTTAGGAAATAGTATTGATTGATTCGATATTTATTTGTGAAAATTGGTTTTAGGTTCATTTTGCATTTTAAGAGTAAAATGGTATTGAAAATACTAAATTCTGCCTTTTTGAGTATTTTTCTTAAGTATTTTATTCCTATCTTTACCCAAAATTCAAGCCTAAATATGAAGAAATCAGCCTCGCTATTTATCTGTCTTATTGTTTCCTTAAGTTCATTTTCGCAGCAAATAACTATTGGAGATAACAAAGGAGCAGTAACTTTTGAAGAGTACGATCCCAAAAGTACTTTGGTAGTTGATAAAAACCCAAAAGTTAGGTCTAAGTTTCCGTTTATTGATGTGCACAACCACCAATATGCCATGGGCGAAAGCAAAGACAATGTAGATAGGCTCATTCCAGAAATGGATAAACTAAATATGCAGATTTTGGTAAACCTTAGCGGTAGAGGATGGACAAAAGACCAAGATAAAGCTACTAAGACATTGACTGCTAATGTTTCAAATAGCAACCTTTACCCTGGCAGATTTGCGGTTTTCACCAACGTGGATTTTGATTCTATTAACGAAACAGGTTGGTCAGAAAAAGCGGCTAAAATATTAGAAGTAGACGTAAAAAATAGAGGTGCGGTAGGCTTGAAAATTTACAAAAACTTAGGTTTTAGTGTAAAAAACGCAGATGGCTCTTTGGTGAGAGTTGACGACCCGAGAATTGACGCTGTTTGGGCAAAAGCGGGCGAATTGGGTATTCCTGTTATCATTCACTCTGCCGATCCAGCATCTTTTTGGGAACCCTTGAACCAGTTTAACGAGCGATGGTTAGAGCTAAAAACGCACCCGGGACGTAAAAAAGACGTGGCTAAGGGAGATTTTGGTTTTGAAGAAATTATAGCTCAGCAACATAATATTTTCAGAAAGCACAAGGAAACAAAGTTCATAAGTGCTCACATGGGTTGGTATCCCAACAATCTGGGCAAATTGGATAGTCTTTTGACAGCCCTGCCCAATATGTATGTAGAAATAGGAGCGGTAATAGCCGAAATTGGTCGTCAACCTAGAACTTCAAATAAGTTTTTTACCAAATGGCAAGACAGGATTTTGTTCGGGAAAGACTCTTGGGTGCCTTCCGAATACGCCACTTATTTTAGAGTATTAGAAACCGAAGATGAGTATTTTCAATATCACAAGAAATACCACGCCTTTTGGCCGATGTATGGCATAGGGCTTTCAGATGATGTTTTGAAAAAAGTGTATTACAAAAATGCATTGAAAATCATTCCAAGGTTAGATAAAAGTGGGTTTCCAGAATAGGTTTCTTCACTTTGGCTCACTTCGACTTCGTTCAGTGACCGCCGTTTACTTCGGCTCCGCTCAGTGACCGTCGTTCACCTCCGTTCACTATGACTTGGCTCAGTGACCGCATGTATTGACCGCCGTTAAGTGACCGCTTTTCATTGACAATTAGTTCTGGGGAAAGGAGAACTTTAAATTTAAAAAAGAAATAAATCAATAGACTCAATCAATAATCGTAACATTCGTAAATCGAAATAATCGTAAATCGAATCAATCTAAAATCATAACATGTTTTTACTCGGAATAGACTTAGGTACATCTTCAATAAAGGCGTCGATAGTTGACGCAAATACGAAAAAAGAAATAGCTTCGGCACAATATCCTGACGTGGAGGCTGAAATATCTTCACCACAAAAAGGCTGGGCAGAGCAAGACCCCGAAATGTGGTGGGAAAATACGCAGCAAGCCATTAAAAGGGTTGTGGCCTCTGGCTTGTTTGATGCCCAACAGATAGTTTCTATCGGTATTTCTTACCAAATGCACGGATTGGTGATGGTGGACAAAGACCAAAACGTTTTGCGTCCATCGATAATTTGGTGTGATAGCCGTGCCGTTGGGCAAGGTGAAAGTGCTTTTAAGGCCATAGGCTCAACAAAAGCACTGAGCCATTTGTTAAACTCTCCTGGGAATTTTACCGCCGCAAAATTAGCTTGGGTAAAAGAAAATGAGCCTACTGTTTTCGAAAAGTGTGATAAAATTATGCTTCCTGGCGATTTTATAGCCATGAAAATGACGGGCGAAATCACAGCCACAAATTCGGGATTATCAGAAGGTATTTTCTGGGATTTTAAAGAGAACAAAGTTTCGGAGGATGTTTTAAAAGCTTTTGGTTTTTCGTTGTCTCTAATTCCGACCATCAAACCTGTTTTTTCTAATCATGGAGAAGTATCAACAGCTATAGCCCAAAGTTTGGGAATAAAGGCTGGAATACCGATTGCTTATAAGGCTGGAGATCAGCCCAATAATGCACTATCCTTAAATGTTGTAAATCCTGGTGAAATAGCAGCAACTGCTGGAACTTCGGGTGTAGTTTACGCAGTAAGTGATCAAGTGGCTTTTGATCCAAAATCAAGGATAAATTCATTTGCTCACGTAAACCATGGAATGGATAATCAGAATAGAATCGGTATTTTGTTGTGTATCAACGGTACGGGCATTTTAAATCGCTGGCTGAAAGACAACATCGGTGGAGGTATCGGCTACTCAGAAATGAATGAAAAAGCTTCGAAAATTGCAATTGGTTCTGACGGATTGGTGATGATGCCGTTTGGTAATGGTTCGGAGCGTATGCTTCAAAATCAGCTTTATGGTGGTGAAGTTTTGGGGCTAGATTTCAATGTTCACTCACAATCACATTTGTTCAGAGCTGGCCAAGAGGGAATTGTGTTTTCGATGAAATATGGTTTTGATTTGATGAAAGACTTGGGTGTTCTACCCAACGTAATTAGAGCCGGACATGCCAATATGTTTTTGAGTGAATTATTTACCGAAACTATGGTGAACGTCACCCAAGTGCCTGTGGAAATGTACGATACGCACGGAGCAAAAGGAGCGGCATTGGGTAGTGGAGTAGGAGCAGGGGTTTTTGCCAACATTGCTGAGGCCATGGCTGGGCTTACACTTTTGAAGCTAATTGAGCCTGATGTGTCAAAAAGAGAAGAATATACAGCAGCCTACGAAACTTGGTTTAGCAAATTAAAGGTTTAAAAACTAATCATACTTTAGTGGTGTTAGATAATTACAAGCTTACTTTTGGTCAAATAAAAATGGTTAGTCAATTCGGTTTTGTCCTCTTATTTTTTGTTTCAGGTATCTTGCTGGTGCTATTAGTCATGGCAATAGCCAGACTTGTTAGACCATCAAGGCCAAATCCTGAGAAAAATGCCATATATGAATCTGGTGAAGAAACCGAGGGTACAGCACATGTTTCATTTAACCTAAGATTTTATATTGTTGCACTTATTTTTATCCTTTTTGATGTAGAGTTGGTGTTGCTTTTTCCTTGGGCCACGGTTTTTGGGGATAAACAACTTTTTGAAGAAACCAACGGCATTTGGGCTATTTATGCTGGAGTAGAAATGTTTATTTTTGTGTTTATATTGGCTTTAGGCTTACTTTATGCTTGGAAAAAAGGTCATTTAGACTGGATAAAACCTGCTCAGAAAGACAATGAGTTTAAATCGCCGGTACCAGGAAAACTTTATGAAAATATTAATGAAAAATACGCATGAATTTTGATTCATTAGACGCAGCGGATAGAATAAAATCAGGAGAAGGTGAAGTTATTTTAACATCTGTTGATGAGCTAACCAACTGGGCAAGAGCAAATTCTCTTTGGCCTTTGGGTTTTGGGTTGGCTTGTTGTGCAATTGAGATGATGTCCACCTATGCATCGAATTATGACCTCGAACGTTTCGGTATTTTTCCAAGAAACTCGCCACGTCAGTCTGATTTGATTATTATTTCGGGTACGGTTACTTTCAAAATGGCAGACAGAATCAAGCGATTGTACGAGCAAATGCCTGATCCAAAATATGTGATTTCAATGGGCAGCTGCTCCAATTGCGGAGGACCTTACTGGGAACATGGCTATCATGTAGTAAAAGGGGTTGACCGTATTATCCCTGTGGATGTTTATGTACCAGGTTGCCCACCGCGACCCGAAGCACTCTTGGGAGGATTGATAAAACTCCAAGAAAAAATTAAAGGCCAGAAGTTTTCAGATGTCAGTGCGGATAGCATTTAACTCCAGAATTGTGGTCTCACGAAAGTCGCTCTTATAAAGGAGTTGATTTTAGACTTCGTATCTTTATGAGATTACAATCAGACGAAAATCGGGCCTGAAGGGAAATTAATTATATCTTTTGGCTTTAGGTTAGCAGAACCTTAACATTTAAAAAAAATGAGTAAAAAACTCAGTTAATTTCTATTCACAATTTTGGTAAACTCTCTATTTTATTATTAAAATAAAAGTCAATAAAACCAAAATCGTTAAAGATTAATTGAACTTTTATATCTAAGATTTCAGATTCGCCGAGAACTGATTATTTCTTAGCGTCGTTTCGCTAATTTAAAATATATGAAAACAAAACCATTTTCCAAAATCATTGCAGGTACCATGACTTGGGGTGTCTGGGGTAAAAATTGTGATACAAAACAAATGATTGACTTGATGCAATCTTGTTTACAGAATGACATTACTACCTTTGATCATGCTGATATTTACGGTGATTACACCACAGAAGCAAGTTTTGGAAAAGCATTTTCTGAAAGCAAAATAGAAAGAGAGAAAATTCAGCTTATCAGCAAGTGTGGCATTCAAATGCTTTCTGAAGAAAGAAAAAACACTGTTAAACACTATGAATATTCGTCTTCTTACATTGTTTGGTCGGTAGAACAGTCGCTTAAAAATCTACAAACAGATTATCTCGACCTACTTTTGTTGCACAGACCGAGTCCATTGATGAATGTCGATGAAATTGCGAAGGCCATTGAAAAACTAAAACAAGAAGGTAAAATTATTGATTTCGGGGTTTCTAACTTTACACCGCTTCAGTCTGATTTAATAGAGACAAAAACCAAAATTGCTTATAATCAAATTGAGTTTTCTATCACTCATTTTGAGGCTATGCTCGATGGTAGTTTGAATCACATGCAAACCCGGAGTATTCAACCGATGTCGTGGTCGCCTTTGGGGAGTGTTTTCAAAAAGGACAATGAGCAGTCTTTACGTGTAAAAAAGTTGGCAGAGTCACTTGCCGTGAAATACGAAGTTGCTGTTGATCTCATTCTTTTAGCTTGGATACTCAAACATCCTGCTGGTATTTTGCCTGTTTGTGGTACAGCAGATAAGGCCAGAATTGCCAATTTGACCAAAGCTTGTCATATTGAAATGGAATTGCAAGATTGGTTTGCATTATGGACTGAAAGTGCTGGAGTTCCTGTGCCTTGATTTTTAGGTTATTAGGAGCTTTCAGTTTAGTTGCGGTCAGACGTTAGTCCGACCGTTTCCTTTAGGGAATTCGTAATTTACCTCATTATTTCTTCCACTTCCTCCACTGTTTTAGGAATGGCCTCTCCTAAAATTTCATATCCACTTTCGGTAATCAAGACATTGTCTTCTATTCTTACTCCTCCAAAATCAAGATACTCCTCAAGTTTTGAATAGTTAACAAATTCTTTGAATTTGTCTTCTGATTTATATTTACCAATGAGTTCAGGAATGAAATAACACCCTGGCTCAACCGTAATTACATGTCCTGACTCCAACTCTTTGGCCAATCGGAGAGATTTTAGACCCAGCTGCGAACTTCTTTCAAGGCCATCGCGATAGCCTACGTAGTTTTCACCTAAGCCTTCCATGTCATGAACATCAAGGCCTATCATGTGACCTAAGCCATGTGGCATAAATAATCCTCCTACACCTTCTATGAGCATATCTTCCACATTTCCAGTGACCAACCCTAAAGATTTTAGATTGGTTAACAAAATTTTATTTGCTAAAAGATGCACGTCACGATACTTCAAGTTTGGTTTTAAAGTTTCTATTGACGATACTTCCATTTCTAGGACAGTCTCATAAATATCCTTTTGTTTTTGTGTGAATTTACCTGAAACAGGCATCGACCTTGTTATATCACCAGCATAACCCATTTCGGTTTCACATCCTGAGTCGTTAATAGCCAATTGCCCAGCCAACATTATATTGCCATGGTAATGATTGTGTAAAGTCTGTCCGTTGACCGAAAAAATAACAGGATAAGATAATTCAGCATTATGAGCGTGCATGGTTTCTAATATTTTCCCAACCACCTCATATTCCATTTTGCCCGTGGCGGTAGCTTTCATAGCAGCTATATGCATCTCTCGCGTGATGTTCACTGCTAAGGCCATTTCAATGATTTCTTCCGGTGTTTTAATCGACCTTTGGGCAACAACGGCCTTTATAAGTTCCAAAGAAGGCTTGATTTCATGGGTCTTTTGATTTAACAATTCGGAAATAAATATTTGATTATCAAATCTATACTGAGGTAGAAAGTGAAGCGTATCTTTAGAGATATATTTACTGATATCGGAAGGAGAAACCGTTTTTTCAACCCCTACTTTCAACGCTAAACTAGCCAATCTCTCATGAGGACCAATCCAAATAATATCGTCCATCGAAAACTCATGACCGAAAATTATTTCATGGTCATTATCGATATCAATAAGTGCCGAAAGTCCAGGCATATTTATTCCGAAATAATACAGAAATGTACTATCCTGACGGAATCGGAATGTGTTGTCGGTATAGTTCATCGGTGCTTCATTGTTTCCAAGAAACAAAATTTGCCCTTTACCTACAGCTTTTTTTAAGACATTTCTACGGTTTTTATAGGTTTCTGTCGAGAAGAATTTCATTTTAAGATTTTTTTCCAAAAATAGTAAATTTATTTCGTCCTCACCACCACTTCGGTTCTATTATAACCTGCTACACACCCAAATCCATTTTTTACATTACTATAAACCTGTACGGGTTCGGCAAAGGGGTTGTCGTCGGTGCGGTTGTGTTCTGTTAAGGATTTTTGATAATCGTAGAATTCCTTACTAATGTGGGAGAGTTGTACTCGTATAATTTTGTCAGCGTCTGGAATCCTTTGTGATTTATAAGTGCCAGACTGCGTCTTGTAACGACTGATATTCTCAAACAAATTTACAGCGTCAACCTTAAATATATTTCCGTCGGCGTTTTGGTCGGTGTAGTAATTTCTTATACTTGAGTTTTGTTCGTTTGGCCAGCGGAAATAGGAGTATTTCGTTTTTTCAGTGAAACTGATTTCTTCCTTGTTATTAATAAATTTTATCACAGGTTCTATCTGTTGATAAGCCATTTCTCCAAATATTTTATAGTAGTTGGTTTGCCCCGTCACATCCTGCCAGTTGAACTGAAGTTGATAGCCCGTGTTGGTGTCTCTTTCAAAAAACGAGCTGGTGATTTGAGTAAATGGCCTGATTTGCAAGTTGTTAATTCGGACTCTTTCTAATGGTATCGTTGTGGTGGCCTCTACTTCCATCGTCCCGCTTCGGGCTTTTAAAGTGTAGGATTTACCAGCTTCAATTCTAAAACTCCTTCTCGGTATTTCGTAAAAATTAGTCTTGGTGTTGAATTTTAAAACGACTACGGCGGAGCCATTACCAATCGTAATCAGGGCATCAGGCACAAAATTATTTACTCTAGCAAAGCTCATAGTGTCACCAGAAAAAATCAAAACCTTGCTCGTATCTCTATTTCCCGAGCCAAAAAGTGGAACTGACTTGCCAAGACTTACATAAATCATGGTGTCTTGCGGGCAAAGGAAACTTGTCAATACCAGCTTTTCTTGTAAGTCAGGAAATCTACTAAGTGGGATATCGTCTATTACAGTTTCACAAGAAAAAAGTGTCGCCGAAAAAAAGCTCAGTATTAGAATTTTAAATCTCATAGCCATTAGAATTTGAAATTGTAAGTAATGGATGGTAAAACGGGGAATAGCGAGTATCTTTTCAATGTCAATGCGTTGTTGGCGTTATTATTTGCCGAACCGCCAAGCAATGTTTGGTCGTTTGAGGCGGTGTAAAAGAACGGATTCTTTCGGTTATAGGCATTGTAAATACTAATGTCCCAAGTTCTTTCAAAGCGTTTTTTCTTTTTGAGAAATTGAATACCTAGGTCTAAACGATGGTATGGTTCGGCTCTGAAACTGTTTCGCTCACCATATTCCTGCACTGTGAAATTTCTCCAGCCAATAGGATTATCGAGGTTGTCGCCTTTCACAAAGTTGCTTGAGTAGGCCTTGTACTCCGCTATGGGTATGGTTAGAGCGTTTCCGGTGCCATACACCCAAATGCCCGAAAGAGTGATTTTGGGCTTAAGCTTATAAACCCCGACCAACGAAAGATCGTGTCTTCTGTCATATTTTGGAAAGAAAGACTTACCAAAATTGAGCTCTTTAAATGTCCAAAGTGTTTTTGACCAAGTATAACCCACCCAGCCGGAAAACTTTCCGACTTTTTTTTGTAATAAAAACTCCAAACCATAAGATTCTGCTTGGCCTGAAGTCACTTTGTTTTCCCAGCTATTTTCTTCTATATTCGTATTGGCGTTTATTGAAAGAAAACTTGCACCCTCTTTATAACTGATGATGTTGTTCATTTTCTTATAATATCCTTCCAAGGTAATAGATATACCTTTTTCTTGGTTTATGTCTTTTACAGCACCTGCTGCTATTTGAGAGGAACTTTGTGGTGCAACATTCTCTGTGGCGGGCACCCAGAGATCGGTAGGAAGACCGATTCCGGTGTTGGTTAAAAGGTGCAAATATTGGTTCATATTGGCATAAGAAGCTTTAATGGCGAAGTCGTCTTTGACTTTGTAGGCGGCCGAAATTCGTGGTTCCAACCTATTTTGAGGTGCATTTTCTATCAAATATTGGCTTAGCCTCAAACCTGCGTTTATCTTTATTTTTGGTATTGGAGACCAAACACTTTCGGTGTATATGGCATTTTCCCAAACTTTGTAGGATTTGTTGTTGGTTAAATTTAATTCGCTTGATGCATTTTGTAAAATCAGTGCTTCGGGTGTAAATGTATGGAGGGTGGCCATAACACCAGATCTAAAACTAAGGTTGGGCTTTTGGTAATAATCTATATCGTATTTTAGGCTATAATCCTCAATGCCAGAGTTATAGTTGAGCGTAAAATTATTGGCTTCTAATGAATTAACCCTGGTTTCTTTTCTGAAAATATTAAAGCCATAGTTACTATAGATTAAAGAAGCATTTCCGAATGTTTTTTGTCCAAAAACATGATTCCAACGCAGGGTGCTAGTTATGTTTCCCCAATTTAAGCCTGCGTCCGAAATGTCATTTGCCGAAGCATATTTGTTGTAGAAAACGTCATCGCCCAGATAAGAACTTAGGAATATCTTGTTTTTAGCATTGATTTCGTAGTTAAGCTTGATGTTTAAATCATAAAAATAGTATCCTGTTGTTAGTTTGCCTTCTGACTCTTCATTTTGGGCTTTTATGAATGGCCGCATCACGAGATCAACATAGGTGCGTCTCCCAGAAACTAAAAACGAGCCTTTTGTTGGTTGGTTTTTTTTAAATTTGAGCGGACCTTCCAGTAGAAGTCGAGACGAAATTAGGCCAATTCCTCCTTCACCCGAAAACTTTTCTTTGTTGCCATCTTTCATAGTTAAATCTATAACTGACGATAATCTACCTCCATACCTTGCCGGAAAACCGCCTTTAGTGAGTTCGACACTTTTGAGTGCATCGCCATTGAAAGTAGAGAAAAAACCAAACAAATGACTAGCATTGTAAACCACCGCGTCATCTAGGATTATTAGATTTTGATCAGGCCCACCGCCTCTAACATATATTCCAGATTGCCCCTCTGAAGCTTTTTGAACACCTGGAAGCAATTGAATAATTTTCAGAACGTCTTTTTCTCCCATTAATGTCGGGAGATTTTTTATTTGATCCACAGGTAAATCAATTTTAGACATGTTCGGTGAGTTGCTTTGTTTATTTTGCTCTGATTTAGAACTAATTACCACTTCTCGCAGGTAGTTTTCGTCTTCTAATTCAATATCAAGTTTTTGATTTTTAGTAAAAGGTAAACGCAATGTTTTTCTTTGAAAACCAACCATGGAATAGACCAAAGTAATCGAATCGGTGGCCGGAATAGTTAGGGAATAATAACCGTAAGTATTGGTAGATATGCCCGTATTGGTGTTAGGAACAAAAACATTGACGCCAATGAGCAACTCTTTGGTACTTTTCTCTTTCACAAAACCACTAATGGTAAGGGTTTGTTGGGCTTCAGCAGCAAAGTTTAGGAAAACAAAAAAAGCACAAATTTGTATAGATTTGAGCATTCAGATTTTATAGTTTAGAGTTCTTTATTAACGTTTCCTTGGATGAGAATATTGGCGAAATGCTAGAAATAGAATATCGAGAGCCTAAAAACATAGACTCCCGATACCGTTAAAGCGTAGGATTATAGAAAAAATGTCTTGGTTTTGGGTTTAGTTGCAACTTCTTCAACCTTGGTTGCTAGTACTTCGGTGATGTATACTTTCTTGTTTTCTTTGTTGAGATAATTCCTTGTTTGAAGTTTTCCTTCTATTAAAATGAATTTTCCTTTGGCTATCAATTCCTCGCATTGATCGGCCACTTTACCCCAAGCCACTATGTTGTGCCATTGGGTGTTGGTGATTTCTTCTTGGTTTTGGTTTTCAAAAGTTTCTTTCGTTGCCAAACTAAAACTCGCCAATTTATTTCTTTCTAATGTTCTGATATTAGGGTTGTTACCTACGTTTCCGATTAATTTTACTGTGTTCATTTTGTTAATTTGTTAAATTGATAATATGATTATGGGTTAATTTTAGGACTGCACTATTTTTTTTCGTAAACATATTCCTCCACCTTGAAGGCCTGGATTTCTGTTACATACACTTTTTGGTTTTGGCTATTGGTGTAGTTTCTGTAGACCAGCTTACCTTCCACGCTCACCGATTTTCCTTTTGATATCAATTGCTCACAAACCTCTGCAATTTCCCCCCAAGCTATTACATTATGCCAAGCTGTATTTTTTACTTCCTGGTTATTTTTGTCTTTGTAGCTGTCTGTGGTGGCCAGACTGAAACTCGCTTTTTTGCCTGTTTCAAACTTCATTACGTTTACTTCCACACCTACATTTCCGATTAATTTTACTGTATTCATTTTACTAATTTGTTAATTTGACAATTTGATAATGGGTTAAGTTTAGGACTGCACTATTTTTTTTGATAAACATATTCCTCCACCTTGAAGGCTTGGATTTCTGTTACATACACCTTTTGATTTTGGCTGTTGGTGTAGTTTCTGTACACTAGCTTTCCTTCCACGCTCACCGATTTTCCTTTTGAAATCAATTGCTCACAAACCTCTGCAATTCCCCCCCAAGCTATTACATTGTGCCAAGCCGTATTTTTAACATCTTGGTTATTTTTGTCTTTGTAGCTGTCTGTGGTGGCCAAACTGAAACTCGCTTTTTTGCCTGTTTCAAACTTCATTACGTTTACTTCCCCACCTACATTTCCGATTAGTTTTACTGTGTTCATTTTTTATTTTGTTTAAAAGTTTAACATTATTCGAAACCACGTTTTGTGTTTGTTTCGATTTGATGTTGCAAAGTTGGGGCTGAGTAGAAAAACGATTCGGTTGTTAGTCGTTTGTATTCGGATGTAAATATTTGTTGTCGTTTGTTGTCGTTTAAAGTGTTTTAAATCAGTTATTTGTTTTTAATTCATTTATATTTCTTTTTTTTGATATTCGTATCAAAAAAAATCATCTTGTGAATTTTGAAGGTATAATAACATTTGAAGTTTAGTTTTTGAGCAAAAAACAGTTCGATTTTATGACATACAATTGGTAATAATTGCCTTATTTTATTGCTTTTGTTGTAATTTTGATTTTTCCGAAAATCGAAAGGTGAGAATCTTACTAAAGTAATTTATTTGGTTTTTTTGAGTAAATAGTAGATTTGGTCTTTGATACTAGGCAGTAAATCAATTAAACAACCATGTCTAAGTTTTATACATACTCAGAAATGATTATTTATTGGCGGTAAATTATAAATCAATGAAAAATTCAGGTCTAAGATTTTAGATTCTTAGAGAAATGACCATTTCTTATCGACTTGGCGTCTTAGCAGCAAATTAAAAACAGATGAAAAACAACGATATTCTCCGAAGGCTTAGGTACACTTTCAACTTTGGTGATGATAAAATGATTGAGATTTTTGCCAAAGGCGGGATGATCACTTCGCGTGCAGATGTAAGCGATTACTTAAAAAAAGAAGAGGAAGAAAGTCATAAGTCATTAAATGATAGGATTTTTGCTATGTTCCTAAATGGCTTCATCGCTAATTTTAGAGGTGAAAAGGAGGGAGGTATTCCGGAGCCAGAGAAGCAACTCAACAATAATGTAATTTTCAGAAAATTAAAAATTGCCCTCAATTTTAAGGACGATGACATTATTGATATTTATGATTTAGTGGGCATGCGGATCAGTAAACACGAGCTCAGTGCATTTTTTAGAAATCCTTCGCAGCCACAGTACAGAGAATGCAAAGACCAGTTTCTACGTAATTTCTTGGAAGGGTTGCAAGTAAAATATCGCAAGTGATGTTTTCTCAGGATATTAATGTTGCTTTAATTTTAACCAGTCGGAATGCCGTTTCGAAATGACTCTAACAGTATTGATTTGATACTTCTTATTTTCTTCAAAAACGATTACCGAAAGAGTTTTTGCTCGGGTTTACCCAGACCATAAGAATCAATAATTGATTTCCCAGAAGTATCGGTTCATAGTCCTAAGCAATGTATGGCATTGGCACTATCGGAGGAAAAATTACAAGAGGCGGTTGATTTATTGAACAACCGAGGCACCAAACAAAACGGCTTGGAATGGTCCGTAATGGACTATAACTATCACTTTACCAACGATATAGCTATAAGTCAGATTCTTCAGCGGTTAATTTTTGTTTTTACCGAAAATCATCCTTCAAAAGATATTTTTTCAGATTTATTGATTAAGGAACTTGTCATCAGGATTCTCCAAACTGAAACTAAATCTATGTATTTGAAAAAATCTCTGACCGATGCCAACAATGACAGGATTTTGTATGTCATAAAATTCATTAGAGAAAACCTCACCGAAGATTTATCTATTGAGCTTCTGATCGAGAAAGCTTAAATGAGTGAATCTAATTTTTGTCGCACATTCAAACATGAACTAGGTTCGTCGCCCAATGATTTTATTATTGAGGAGCGTTTGAAAGTTGCCGAGAGTTTACTTCGCAATCCACGAATGAGTGTAAAAGAAGCCTATTTGGCCTCAGGATTCAACAGCTTTTCCTATTTCTGCCGAATTTTTAAGAAAAAGAAGAATCTGTCACCCACCGAATTCAAGGAAAAGTCTAATATTTTTGGTTAAATGTTGCTCAGTCAGCATTTCTATTTGCTATTTTGAATATTTAGGACTAATTTTTTAGAAAAATTCCCAAAATGAGAATAATCCTTTCCTTTTTACTCCTGACTTCCGTTTATTCTGCCTCATTCTCTCAAAAACCAAGACCTCGTGAACTCGGTATTTCGTTTGGCATCATGCATACTGGTCCACTTAATACCATCACGGATGTACCCGGTTGTAAGGTCGGTCATTTTACATTACACAAAGGGGCCGATTTTCACACCGGAGTTACCTGCATTTTACCAATTGAAGATAATATTTTTCAAAACAAGGTGCCTGCTGCTATATTTATCGGGAATGGCTTCGGTAAACTTGCGGGTTATACGCAAGTAGAAGAACTTGGAAATATCGAAACGCCAGTTTTATTGACAAATACGATGGCTGTTTCTACGGCGATGGATGCTTTGATAGATTATACCATTCAGAATTCTGAAAATCAGCATGTTAAAAGTGTAAATGCGGTAGTTGGCGAAACTAACGATGGTAGTTTGAATGATATTCGAGGCAGAGTTTTGACCAAAGAAAATATGTTAGAAGCCATTAAGAATGCCAAAGCCGGAAAAGTAGAAGAAGGAAATGTGGGTGCTGGGGCTGGAACTATGTGTTTGGGATTTAAGGGTGGTATTGGTACATCTTCGCGTGTTTTACCAAAATCAAAAGGCGGCTATACTGTGGGTGTTCTGGTACAATCTAACTTTGGTGGTGTTTTGCAGATAACAGGCAAGCCGATTGGTCAATTATTGGGCAATCACAAATTTAAAAATATTGAAAAAGACTATAAAGAGGATGGCTCATGCATGATGGTTGTGATTACGGACGCCCCGCTTAATGCCAAAAATTTAAAGCGATTGGCAGCTAGAGCTATGTTGGGCTTATCAAGAACAGGCGGAATGGCCGCCAATGGAAGTGGCGATTACGTTATAGCCATTTCTACAGCCAAAGATTTGAGAATAGCCCACGATTCAAAGGATATGTATGAAACATTCAAAGTGCTCAGAAACAATGATTTAGATTTTTTGTTTCAAGGAGTTATCGAAGCTACCGAAGAAGCTATCATCAATTCACTTTTTGCAGCAGAAGATTTAACTGGATTCAAAGGATTCAAAGCAGAGGCTTTGCCAATCAAGAAAGTGATGGAATTGCTCAAAAATTAAATTCACCGAAACAAAGCTCTGGTGATTCAATATAATTAGGTAAAGAAAAATTAGTCTAATTCGATGGTATTGATCAAAGTTGCCTTGTTTGAAATAACTTGGTCTTGTGTCATTACAATTAAATTGTCTTGATTATCTACACCTCTTGTAAATTCTGTTCCTTATTTTGCTTTTTGAATAATAAACAAGTTTATCTCACTAAACTAACGACTTCTAAATTTCAGAAAATCAGTGGTATTATCGAAATTGCCTTTTAAATCAATATATCCCAATTTCATATTAATACTTGCAATATTCCTTTAGCAGCAAACTAAAAACGCATTCTTTTTCAAAAAATACTATT
The DNA here is from genome assembly GCA_945885545.1 of Spirosoma fluviale. Lineage (GTDB taxonomy): Bacteria > Bacteroidota > Bacteroidia > Cytophagales > Spirosomataceae > Leadbetterella > Leadbetterella lacustris. The sequence goes on along the minus strand of CAMCYZ010000021.1, from coordinate 12,932 downwards.
TCATTTTTTGAAGGCTGAGATATTAAAATAGTTAAAATATACTACTGGTTTTGCTAGGCAAACGCATTGAAATTATTTCAGAGTTTTCTTAGGACTTAGGTCTATTAATATGGGTGTATCTTTCTGGTTTAGTACCGTTGTCTAATACTCTTTTAATTGGGACCAAATGCCTATATGATATTTCTTTTTTTACATTTTATGATTCAAACATGCTACTTAGTTTACTGATAAACAATATCTTGTGCAAATGTAAAAACTATTTTAAAGTAAGAGCGATTTGCAGAAAAAAAGATAAATTTAAGATAAGTGTACGCAGAGGCATTTAACTTTTCCGACTTTCGTGGCAGATTTAAAGTTCCTCCAAGAATGACAAAAGAAAATTTTAAATATGCATTGAATGCAATTTTTTTTTAGCACCATCATCATCGATTTGCGGCATTGTGGCTTTGGACGAAATGGGAATATTTAAACGCATGAAAATCGTTTGGTTTCAAAAGGATTTCCTTACACATGGAATTTCTTCGCACGATATACTTTTGAGATTAATTGGGAAATTAGATCATTTTGGACTTTGTGAATATTTCACAGAATGCATGCAGATATTTCATTGTGAGATAGAAAAAGTGGTGATGGCAATTGATGCAAAGGCTTTAAAGAGCTCCAATCAAAAAACCAAGGGCATAAAATCACTTATTGAGTTACGGCCTTAGCTGTGAAATTCTGCTGCTTTTGTCGCTAGAAATAGGGGATGAAATTTGCAATTAAATTATGCCCGATCCTGAGTTAGTGGACATAAATGTATTCAAAGGCGGTATCATAAAGGTGGATATACTTGATTTCCAAACAGAAATAATCGCAAAGGTCATTGAAAAGGAAGCCGATTATCTGTTTGCGATAAAACACAACCTAAAAGGAATTTATGAGTAAATAACACTATTGTTTCAGAATCAAAACAATGATAATAAAAATATTGAGTGTAATTTTGGTTATGGAAGTGCTGAACAAGAATATGTAGCGTTATCGAGAACTCAGCCTTTGTTGATGAAGCAGAAAGGTGGTATAGCATCAAAACGATTGTAAAAAAAATAAAGGGAAAGGATTATCAGGGTAACGGTTCAGTCACAAAGAGAAACAAGGGCCTATAACCTTTGTTTATCAGCTGAACTTAAGTTGAGTGACAAATCAGTAACAATATATTGTGTTTTTGAAAACAAGCTAAATTGAATACTTTGTATATCTTTTAGAGAAGTTGCTTCAAGAAAACGGGAAACAAATCAATACAAAACTATGGAATGATCTGTAAATTAGCTTTCAATAGTACAAGAAAAGCAGACGGTAAGGGCTATCATAAAAAAAAGTTTAATGATTACTATTTTAAATCTTAAAGAGAAACCAATAATGCTAAGTCAAACGCGATTGCCCTAATCATACTTCAAATTAATAGTTTAACTAACTTTTTTTGCTTTGAATCTTAGGAAAAACTATATTCGCAATCAAATCTAATTTTCAGAATTCAGATTTGAAATTATTCAACCTAAAAATACTTTTTGATGCTTTTTAAATGCCCAAAATATATCTTTGGATATGCCCTACTTGTATTTTGTTTGGCTTCAAATAAAGTCTTTGCTCAAGAAATTGCCCAGGTGGAGGGAGGTTTTGATTTTATTCAATTTATCGGTAGATTCCATATTGTTATTGTTCACTTTCCCATAGCTATTTTGCTTTTGGCAGGTTTTCTAGAAATACTGTCATTTAAAAATTTCAATTCAAAATACCGTCCTTCTATAAACATAGCCGTCATTATTGGTGGTATATCAGCTATATTTTCAGCGATTTTCGGTTATATTTTGGCACAAAATGAAGAAATTACGGGTCAAACGCTGGATTTGCACCAATGGGGTGGAATTGTAACTGCGTTTTTAAGCCTAATTACGCTGTTATTGCTTTGGTGGATCACAAAAAAACAGCAACTTTCTAAAATCCCATTTTACAGATTTGCTCTTTTTGCCGCAGTTTTAGGGGTTGCTTTTACAGGGCATTTTGGAGGTTCCTTGACCCACGGTGACGATTATTTTAGTTTTTCTAAAAAAGAGGAAACAGCTGGGAAAGGTCAATTTTTAGCTATGAATAGCGATTCAGATAGCCTTTCAAAAGAAAATCAGATAAAACTCATCGGTGAAGTGAGAGCTATTTTTGCCCACAATTGTTACAAGTGCCACAGTTCTAACAAACAAGAAGGAAAACTCAGGTTAGATCAGGAGGAATTTGTGTTTGTTGGTGGAAAACATGGTAAAGTAATCGTAAGGGGTGAGCCTGAAAACAGTGAACTGGTGAGAAGAATAAAACTCCCAAGAAACCATAAAGAAGCCATGCCAACCAAAGGTAAAGCTTTGACTGAGGACGAAATAGCATTGATTTCTTTTTGGATTGAAAAAGGTGCTCCTTGGCCAGAAGGCTCATTGCAGCCTAAGCTTTTTAGGGTGGCCAAAATGGAACCTAGGAAGCCAGTTTTACCTGCTCCAACCGGTGACCTAAAAAATCCTATTGATTTATGGGTGAACGAGTACTTCAAAAACAATAAGATAGAATGGAAAACCAAAGTAGACGATAAAACTTTCCTGAAGCGAGTTTATCTGGATATTGTGGGATTATTGCCAACCGCATCCCAAATTATTGTATTTGGGCAAGACAACAGCCCAAACAAACGAGCAACATTGGTAAGGCAACTGCTCAACCAGAATGAAGATTACACCCAACATTGGTTGACATTTTGGAACGACGCCCTAAGAAATGATTATACCGGCCCGGGCTATATTACCAACGGACGGCATAATATTACTGACTGGCTCTATACATCAATCAAAAACAATAAACCTTACAATCAGTTTGTGAAAGAATTACTATCGCCAACTGAGTCCTCAAAAGGCTTCGTAGAGGGTATTCAATGGCGAGGAACCATCAATGCCAGTCAACGTGTAGAAATGCAAGCCGCTCAGAATGTGGGACAAGTGATTTTTGGATTAAACCTCAAATGTGCTTCTTGTCATGATAGCTTCATCAGCGATTGGAAATTGGATGATGCCTATGCTTTTGCCAATATTTTTGCAGAAGAACGGCTGGAAATAAACCGCTGTGAAAAACCAATAGGCAAATTGGCGGACACCCGATTGCTATGGCAAAACTTTGGAAATATAGACTCTTCGGCTTCAAAGGCGGAAAAAATGGAACAGATGGCCCATCTTTTGGTAAGACCTGAAAATGGCAGAATTTACAGGACGGTTGTAAACAGAATCTGGAAGCAAATGATGGGAAGGGGTATAGTGGAGTCGCCTGACGAAATGGACAACGAGCCTTGGTCACAGGATTTGTTAGATTGGATGGCCTCTGATTTTGTTGAAAAAAAATATGATATCAAAGAGTTGATCTACCTCATTGCTACCTCCAAGATTTATCAAATGCCATCGGAGGGAGTAAAAAGTACGAATCTGTTATATGAAAATTCCTATACTTTCAAAGGTATGACGCGAAGGAGACTTTCAGCTGAGCAGTTTTCTGATGCCGTCAGCCAGATTGTTACACCCATTTTTACCATCAAAGATTTAAAGTATAGTGGTACAGTGCCGAATTCAATAAAACCTCCATTTGCGAGAGCATCTTTGGTGGCAAATAATGCTTTTCTGACGGCCTTAGGAAGGCCCAATAGGGAAGTAGTGGCCACTAGCCGCGATTCTCAAGCCAGCCTGTTGCAGGCTTTAGAACTTACCAATGGAGAACGCTTAACCACTGTTTTAGCCCGTGGAGCCAAACACTGGAAAGCTCAGTTTAAAACCCGCGATGTGATAATAAGAGTTTTATTTAGTAAAGCTTTGGGACGATTGCCAAATAAAAGCGAAATGCAAGCTGCACAATCGGCCATGGATGAAAATCCAACGCAGGAGCAGATACAAGACCTTTTTTGGGCTGTTTTACTTTTGCCAGAATTTCAATTGATTTATTAAATCACACAAACTAATGTTTCTTAGTGTACATGAGACCTAGCGGTTAAAAATTATGAAAAACAACAGAAGAGATTTCCTCAAACAAAGTGCAGCTACCATTGCCACGATGGCGGTCGGTACTCCTATTAGCCAATTGTTAACTTCTTGCGGAGTAAAGAATGCAGGTACCGCCACAGCTGACTCCGTGATAGTACTTTTTATGGCAGGTGGTATGGCACATACCGAAACTTTTGATCCAAAAAAATATACACCATTCAGCAAAGGAATGCAGTCGGATAGTGTTTTAAGTACCTTTAAATCCATGCCTACAGCTTTGGATGGCGTTCATTTTTCTGAAGGTTTGGAGTCTCTTGGTAAAGTTCTGAACAAAGGTACGGTTATACGTTCCTATGTAGCTGCAGATTTAGGGCATATTTTGCATACAAGGCACCAATATAATTGGCATACCTGTTACGAGCCGCCTCAGTCTGTTGTTGTGCCACATTTGGGGTCTTGGATAGCCAAAGAATTAGGGCCTAAAAACGAAGTCATTCCCCCTTTTATCAACATCGGTCAGCGATTTGATGTAGGCGAAGGAGAGGAACTCAAGGCTTTTCACAGTGCAGGGTTTTTAGGAAGTGAGTATGGCCCGTTTATGATTCCTGACCCTACAAAAGGCCTAGATAGTGTGCGTCCACCTGTCGGAATGTCACTAAAAAGGTTTGAAAGTCGCAATCAGTTATACGAAAAATTGGTGAAAGAATCTGCCATGGGTGAGTTTGGGAGCGATTACCAGAAAGAATCACTCAAACGTTCGATGGAGCAGGCTTATATTTTATTGAATTCACCTGAAGCCAAAGCCTTTGATTTGAGCCAAGAACCCAAAGAAAAATATGATGTTTATAATACAGGAAAATTTGGATTGGGCTGTTTAATGGCGAAGCGATTGGTAGATCAAGGAGCCAGATATATCACTGTTACAACTGAATATGTTCCTTTTGAAGGCTGGGACACGCACGAAAATGGTCATACGAGATTAGTTGGTATGAAGAAAATGATTGACGCTCCCATAGCTCAGCTGATTAAAGATTTAGATGAAAGCGGAAGGTTAGACAAAACCTTGGTCATTGTTGCTAGTGAATTTAGTAGAGATATGTTAATGGAAGGTCGACCCGATTTGAGGGTTTTGGATCAAGTAGAACAGCCTGATATAATAGAAGATATCAAAAACTACGGAATGCACCGACATTTTACGGATGGATGTTCAATGTTGATGTTTGGCGGTGGCATAAAACAAGGAAGTGTTTTTGGTAAAACAGCCGACGAAAGGCCTTGTAAAACCATTGAAAATCCAATCAAAATAGCTGAAGTGCATCAAACCATCTATCATGCTCTGGGCATTGCTCCAGAAACCAATTATGAAATAGAAAAACGACCTTTCTATACTACACCTGACGGAAAAGGCAAAGTGGCAGAGGGTTTATTAATGAATAACAAAGTTTAGTTAATCATCAAAGGGCTTTTTGATGAATTATCTTTTATTTTTTTGGGCAAGTATTGCAAGATTTCAATTTTCAAGGCTTTCAGAATTGCATTTCGCTTGTAAGTTTTTTCAGTAATAATGCTGATTTCTCTCATAGGTTTTTCGCCTGAAAAATATCTGATGTGGTTTAGTTGTTCCGCTGACCAATCATGTATCACCAATTCGGGCAAAAGTGTCATTCCTGCATAATTATCGGCAAGTTTTATCACGGTCTCTAGACTCCCGGTTTTCAACTTCAACTGTGAGTTTTTGTTTTGTTTTTGCTTGAGTTCACAGAAATTCTCTATTTGATTTCTCAAACAATGCCCCTCTTCGAGTAGCCAAAGTTGATTGAGGTCTAATTCCTTGCTCAAAATGTAGTTTTTAGCATAGAAAAGGTTTTCTTTGGATACGTATGCCACTAATTCCTCATAATATAAATGTTCTTCCACCAAGTCGCTCTGATGTAGTGGTGTGGCCAATATACCCATATCCAAGCTTCCGTTTCGAAGTTTTTCTCCGATATTTTGAGTAGTGAGTTCTTCTATTTCAATATTTAAAGTGGGGTAGTTCTCCTCGAAGCTTTTCAAAAAAAGAGGTAACAAATAAGGCGAAACGGTAGGAATGATGCCCAGTTTTAATGTACCGTTGATGGCATCTTTATATTCAGAAATAATTTCAAAGACCTGTTTGTATTCTTTAATAATGTTTTTGGCTTGGTTGATAATCTCTTGGCCAATAGCGGTTATTTTTATGGGTGTGCTTGATCTGTCAAATATTTCCACACCCAATTGGTCTTCCAGTTTCTTGACCTGCATGCTCAAGGCGGGTTGCGAAATGTTGCAAAAAATCGAAGCCTCAACAAAACTTTGGTGTTTTTCTAGAGCAAGAATATAGCTTAACTGCGTTATGGTCATAAGGTATAATTAAAACTTATGTACAAATAAAATATATCGATTTGTCTTATACTATAAAACTTGCCATATTTGTGTAAAATAATTAATAAAATACCTTTTATCATTTTTTATTAGTTTTAAAGTGCCGTAATTGAGGTCAATTTTATAACTGAACAAATTTTTAATAATCTATATTTATGGAAAATCATACATCAGATGCTAATGGAGTGGCAAAATGCCCATTCAATCATGGCGAAGTGAAAAAAAGTGCAGGTTTTGGTACAAGAAACCAAGACTGGTGGCCTAATCAGTTGAATCTTAGTATTCTACGTCAACATTCATCCCTGTCTAATCCCATGGATGCCGACTTTAACTATGCCGAAGAGTTCAAATCATTAGATTTATCCGCTCTCAAGCAGGAGATTTATGATTTGATGACAACCTCTCAGTCATGGTGGCCAGCAGACTATGGCCATTATGGTCCGTTCTTTATTCGTATGGCTTGGCACAGTGCTGGTACTTACAGAACAGCCGATGGTAGAGGTGGAGCAGGTGCAGGAACGCAACGTTTCGCTCCGCTTAACAGCTGGCCAGATAACGGTAATTTGGATAAAGCAAGACTTCTTTTGTGGCCAATCAAACAAAAGTATGGCAGAAAAATTTCATGGGCAGATTTAATGATTCTTGCAGGAAACTGTGCTCTTGAATCAATGGGTTTCAAAACCTTCGGTTTTGGAGGTGGTAGAGAAGACGTTTGGGAGCCCGAAGAAGATATTTATTGGGGTTCTGAGGGCGAATGGTTAGCTGATAAACGTTATGCTGGCGACCGTGTACTTGAAAATCCTTTGGCAGCTGTGCAGATGGGGTTGATATATGTAAACCCTGAAGGCCCTAACGGTGTGCCTGATGCCTTGGCAGCTGCTCGCGATATTCGTGAGACTTTCGGAAGAATGGCCATGAATGACGAAGAAACTGTTGCATTAATTGCCGGTGGTCACACCTTTGGAAAAGCTCACGGAGCAGGAGATCCGGGTCAATATGTAGGGCCTGAGCCAGCTGCTGCAGCCATAGAGCACCAAAGCCAAGGCTGGATAAACAGTTTCGGAACAGGACATGGTGAATACACTATTACCAGTGGTTTAGAGGGTGCTTGGTCACAAACTCCTACACAATGGAGCAATAATTACTTTACAAACTTGTTTAGTTTTGATTGGGAATTGACCAAAAGCCCGGCTGGTGCTCATCAGTGGATACCTACAAACGGTCAGGCCGCAAATACTGTACCTGATGCCCACAATCCTGAAAAATCACATGCTCCAATCATGTTTACGACAGACATGGCCTTGAGAATTGATCCAATTTATGAACCAATTTCTAGAAGATTCTTTGAGAATCCAGACCAGTTTGCAGATGCTTTTGCTCGTGCGTGGTTTAAGCTTACACACAGGGACATGGGGCCGAAGGTTCGTTATGTAGGGCCAGAAGTGCCTGAGGAAGAACTTATTTGGCAAGACCCAATTCCTGTAGCGAATTATAAATTGGTGGATAATCAGGATGTAGAGGCTTTGAAGTCAACAATCTTGGCCTCCGGGTTAAGTGTCTCTGAATTGGTTTCTACTGCTTGGGCCTCGGCTTCTACTTTCCGTGGTTCAGACAAACGCGGTGGTGCTAATGGTGGTCGTTTGAGATTGTCTCCACAAAAATTCTGGGCAGTTAATAATCCAGTACAGTTGGACAAAGTACTTTCGAAATTGGAGACTATCAAAGCTGATTTTAATGCCAATGCGGCTGATGGTAAAGGTATTTCTATAGCCGACTTAATCGTTCTTGCTGGTGGTGTGGGAATTGAATTAGCCGCAAAAAATGCCGGAAAAGACATTTCGGTTCCGTTTACAGCTGGTCGTACAGACGCCTCTCAAGAGCAGACAGATGTAGAATCTTTTGCAGTTCTAGAGCCGATAGCTGATGGTTTCAGAAATTACCAAAAAGGTCACTACACTACCTCCGCTGAAGAAATGTTGGTAGATAAAGCTCAGTTAATGACACTTACTCCACCTGAGATGACAGTTCTTGTTGGTGGTCTTAGGGTTTTGAATGCCAATTTTGATAAATCTGAAAATGGTGTGTTTACTCATCGTTCAGAGACCTTAACGAACGATTTCTTTGTAAATCTCCTAGACCTAGGTACAACTTGGAAGTCTGCGTCGACTCATCAAGATGTTTTTGAGGGACGTGATCGTCTTACGGGTGAATTGAAATGGAAGGGAACACGTGTAGATTTGATTTTTGGTTCAAACTCTGAATTGAGAGCTCTTGCAGAAGTATATGGTTGCTCTGATGCACAAGATAAATTCCTGAAAGATTTTGTAGCTGCATGGACCAAAGTGATGAACCTTGATCGATTTGAATTAGCTTAATTGTTTTTTAAGATTTATATGTTTCAATAGGTGACCTAGTTTTTAGGTCATCTATTTTGTCTTTTAATAAACCGTATCAATTATTGCACTCAATTTGAGCATGAATTTTCGATTTGTAAAATCACAACTCGGAGGGTTTTTTGAATTGAATAGAACGTAAATCAATAAAGCTCTGAAATGTTTTTTTTCTTAAAAAAAGTATTATTTTTCTGTTTGTAAGTTATTGTATTTGATTTATTTATGGTGCAGTAGTTTTTAAAAAAAAGGGTCAAAGAGCACTGGTAGGAGAAGCAACTTGTGCGGCGGTTGGTTTTGAATTAGGTACAATTTTAGACAAAAAAGGGAAATGAAAGCTAATTTCTTTATGAATTTAAAGACTCTTCGAAGATAGAAATCGAAGAGTCTTTTTTTAGTTTCAGTCTGGCAAAATTTTCACCATTATATCTTTAACATAAACCTTGCTTTTGGGATCGTGAGCCTGTATTGCAAATGTTCCGCTACTTAGTTTTCTGCCTTTTGATTTGTCAATATTATCGGGTTCGGTATAATCTACCACTACTTTATCGTTAATTTTGGTGATGATTCGCTTTCCTTGCACAATGATAGTTTCTGTATACCACACATTGTCAGCTACAAAAGTTTTTTTTATGTCTTGGATATTGGACAAACTTGCTGTCCTTTTCCAGTCTGTATGCGAATTGTTTACCTGTACCTCAAACCCCTTTGATGGCCAGCTTTTTTCTTGGTATTCTGTATGGAAATAAAGTCCGGAGTTAGAACCAGGCGTGGTCATTACTTGGGCTTTAAATTCAAAGTTTTTAAAGTCATGGTTGCCCACTTTTCCATCATAAAACAAGTGACCCACTGGGCCGTTTACCACTATTGCTCCATCTTCTACTTTAAATGAGCTGGCGTTTTCTCCAACTTTCCAGCCGTTTAAGGTTTTTCCATCAAAAAGCGAAACCCATTTTGGTTTTTTGGCTAAAAATCCCATAGAAACTGTTAGCAGTACGGCCAATATGGCCATTGATAGCGTTTTTTTCATTTTTGTATTTTTTTATGGTTGAAATAAATTAGATTGTAAGTTACATACTAAACAATACTTTTTGCGTAGTTATTTTAATTTTTCTTAGTTGAAATTTAAAAAATGTAAACTTCGGACCACAAAAAAGCCCCAAAAACTTGAGGCTTTTCTTTATAACTTCTATGAAAATCAGTCAGATCTATATCAACAGTGTTGAAAAACACAAAACAACTCAATAATTCAAAGCAGGACTTAACCACCTTTCGGCTTCTTCAATGCCTATTCCACGCTTTTTGGTATAGTCCTCCACTTGGTCTTTTTCTATTTTACCGAGTCCAAAATATTTAGATTGTGGGTGCGAATAATAAAAACCACTGACCGCTGAGGCTGGCCACATGGCAAGGCTTTCGGTTAAAGTTATACCTATGTTGTTTTCAACATCAAGAAGTTTGAACAAATCGGTTTTTAAGGTGTGGTCAGGGCAAGCCGGATAGCCTGGTGCTGGTCTGATGCCCTGATACTTTTCTTTTATTATTTCCTCATTGTTAAGTGTTTCTGAGGTGGCATATCCCCAAAGGTCGGTTCTGACTTTTTTGTGCAAAAGTTCAGTGAAGGCTTCCGCAAATCTATCTGCCAAAACTTTGAGCATTATAGAATTGTAATCATCGTGATTGGCTTCAAAGGCTTTTGCACGGTCTTCCGCTCCAAAGATTCCTACCGCAAATCCACCAAAATAGTCGGTTTTCCCAACAGAAACTGGAGCTATGAAGTCAGCCAAAGAGATGTTAGGCACACCTTCTCCTTTTTTGCCTTGTTGTCTTAGGTGCTGAAATTTCGTCAAAGTTTGCGTTGTGTCTACTTTGTAAACCGTGTGGTCATGGGCCAGATTTGAGCAAGAACTCGTATGTCCTTCAGCTTGTTTCTCAAAACCATAAATAATTTGCGTATCGTCATTTTCTACATTGCTTGGCCAGAAACCTATTACACCATTGGCTTTTAACCATTTTTCCGAAATAATTTGCTTTAACATCACTTGGGCGTCGTCGTATAGTTTTTGGGCTTCTGCTCCTACCACTTCGTCTTTTAAGATTTTTGGATAGTGACCATGTAAATCCCACGATTGGAAGAAAGGCGTCCAATCTATAAATTCCGCAATTTCCTTTAGGCTATAATTCTCAAAAACCTTGGTGCCGAGGAATTTAGGCTTGGTGATTTGCGTAATTTCCCAATCAATTTTGAGTTTATTTTGGCGAGCTTCCGAAATTCTGATATAAGATTTTGCAGTTTGACGACTTTCATAATCCACTCTAAAATGCTCATAATCAGCCTTAACCTCTTTTATGTAGTTGTCTGAAAGTTCTTTGCTCAATAAATTACTCACTACCGGTACAGATTTAGAAGCATCCAAAACATGCACTACTGGGCCAGAGTAGAATGGGTCTATTTTTACGGCGGTATGCACCCGTGAAGTAGTAGCCCCACCAATCAAAAGAGGCATTTTCATTCCCCTCTTTTCCATTTCTTTGGCCATATACACCATCTCGTCGAGCGATGGCGTTATCAAACCACTGAGTCCAATTGCATCCACATTATGCTCTACCGCAGCTTCTAGTATTTTCTCTGCAGGTACCATCACACCGATATCGATGATTTCGTAGTTGTTGCAAGCAAGCACAACTCCTACAATATTTTTACCGATATCATGCACGTCACCTTTTACTGTTGCTAGTAATATTTTGCCATTATTTGTACTCAAATCGCCACTTTTTAGTTTTTCAGCTTCAAGAGCAGGTAGGAGGTAAGCTACAGCCTTTTTCATAACTCTAGCCGATTTTACCACCTGTGGTAGAAACATCTTCCCCGAGCCGAAAAGGTCTCCAACTACATTCATTCCGTCCATCAAAGGCCCTTCAATAATATGTAACGGCACTGGGTATTTATCCAAAGACTCCTGCATGTCTTGGTCAATGAATTCGATTATTCCTTTTACCAAAGCATGCTCTATACGCTTTTCGAGTGCATAACTTCTCCATTCTTGGGCAACGGTTTCGGTTTCTTTGCTGCTACCTTTAAGGCTTTCAGCTATATCCAACAAGCGTTCGGTAGCATCGTCTTTTCTGTTTAAAAGAACATCCTCAACTGCCTCTAATAAGTCTTTAGGAATATCATCATAAACCTCTAACATACTGGGGTTTACAATACCCATGTCCATGCCTGCCTGCGTAGCGTGGTACAGGAAAGCTGAATGAATGGCCTCCCTAACTTTATCATTTCCACGAAAAGAGAACGATACATTACTCACACCACCACTCACATGTGCATGAGGAAGGTTTTCTCTTACCCATTTAGTGCCTTCGAAGAAGGAAATTGCATTGATTTTGTGCTCTTCTATGCCTGTTGCAACTGGGAATATGTTTAGGTCAAAAATGATGTCTTGCGGTGGAAACTTAACTTTATTCACCAAAACATCATAAGAGCGTTTCGCTATTTCAATTCTCCTAGCTGTTGTGTCTGCTTGACCATTTTCATCAAAAGCCATCACTATAACCGCAGCTCCGAATTTTCTAACAATGTTTGCTTGACGAATAAATTCTTCCTCACCAGCTTTTAGAGATATCGAGTTTACGACACCTTTCCCTTGAACACATTTCAAACCCGCCTCAATAATTTCCCATTTTGAGGAGTCGACCATGATGGGCACTTTCGAAATTTCAGGTTCGGAAGCTATCAAATTCAAGAATGTTGTCATAGATTCAATTCCATCCAACATACCTTCGTCCATGTTTATGTCTATCACGTTAGCACCGCCTTCTACTTGGTCTTGTGCCACCGAAAGTGCTTCCTCGAACTGCCTGTTTTTTATCAAACGCAAAAATTTCTTTGAGCCTGTCACATTGGTTCTTTCGCCTACGTTTACGAAACCCAATTCTTTGGTCAAAGTCAGAGGTTCTAAGCCACTTAATCTTAATCGAGGTTCTATGTTTTTTGGCTTTCTTGGTGCAAATTCACCAGCTATTTTCGCGAATTCTCTGATGTGATCTGGGGTTGTACCACAACATCCGCCCAAGATATTTACATATCCTTCTTCTAAAAACT
>CAMCYZ010000020.1 GCA_945885545.1 Spirosoma fluviale | reverse complement strand
AATCTGCCAGCACCACCCGCTAAAATGCGGATACCGGTGTATGTAACCATCAGAGAAAAATACGGCATTGACATAAGAGTTTGCCCAAAATGCAAGGAGCATCATCTGGAATTGGTGGCAACGCATTATAGAACGGGAACAATAATGGCGGCTAAAAAGCCTTCCAATCAATTCAGAAACAAGGCATCGCCGCCTGAATTTTAAACTCGAAAGTTTTAGGGCCACAAAGCTTTAAGTTTAAAAAAGTACGGTAAAACTGTAACCCCATACAAAAAAATGGAATTGTTATTTTTGCCCCTTTTTAAAGCCCTAAGACCGATTTTTTTATGGAAAAAGGAAAAATGGAACCACAACACTTAAACACTTAAAGATGTTGCCGCATAAAACTCCACAGTGGCTACTTTGCGGACTTTGATGCCGCAGCAGTTTCTTCGAAGAAGGGTTTAAGTTTCCAAAGTAGCAAAAAGTCAAGTTGTAGAAACAAATAGTCTGTAATCAATTTTGCCTGTTCATTTGACAGCCCTTTACGTACAGTTTGAATGGTGTCTGCTAGGTTAAAGTGATTACGGATTTCAATAAAGCCTAATGCTGTCAAGGCAATTACTTTTCTGTTGCTAATAGATTCTGTCTGTCCGCAGGCAGTCAATATTGTCGTGATGAATGATGTTAATTTGATTATTATTTGTCGTATGTTGTCGCCTTTGAAAATACCCTATAAAGTTCAAAGTTTTTGGCAGGTAGGAAAAAGAATTCTTCCTGCTCAGCTCTAGCATAAATGTATAATAAAGTTCCTATTGTTCCATCACTTCCGTCAGCCTCATTTGTCACAAGATCATGATCAAGGAAATGTGGAATAGAAAAAACTCTTAACTCGTGCATGATAAGCGTAAGGTGTTTTCTAAAAGCTAGGAATTAGTCATAAAAGGTGTTTGAAATTTAAATATATAAGCTCAATCTCAAAAATTAAGAGGAAGTAGTTTTAGGAAATCAAAACCATTAAACGAAAGTCTAATTATTGTGGAAAATTAGGTTTTTAAATGATAAAACCTAAGAAGATTAAGTTCAATCTAGCAGACTTTGGGAGGTTTGATTCTAGGTATGTTTTGTCGTACTAGATATTTGTTTTTAAACGTTTTTTTTCTAACACTTATTTATTTCTAAATGGATGGGTTTTATAAATTAAAAAGCCAAAAATAATAAGTAATATCATTTTTCCAACTAAATATCCTTTGCCATATTCGTTTAAATTTTTCAAATCGTAAACAAGAATATTACCAATAACATAGCACAGATATAAAAATATTATTATGGATACGTAAAATATTGCTTTTTTCATTTTTGTTTAAAGTATAGGCGACCATAAAAGATTATAATCGCCTATTTTTTTTATTTCGAAACCGTTGTTGTCGTTGGAGTGTAAAGGCCACCTGTTAATGCAGAAACTAAACCGTTCACAAAAGTTTGTCTTGTGAAAACAGTGTAATCTGTTGCACCTGCAGCCATAGCTTTTGAATCAGAAACTTTAACTGGTGCCAATCCACTAATCACGTAATGATTCCATTGTGTAACTTGACCGTTTCCTTGTGCTCCTTTCCCGACAACACTAGTGTAAGAATAACAAGATGTTAGCATAGTTGACGCTATAAATACAACTGACATGATTTTGAATGCTCTTTTCATTACTTTTAAATTTATATATTATTTACCCATTATTGAGTTACTTTTAGGCATTGTTTACGGTTTCGATGCTTATCCGTTTTAATCAAATAATTTTAATTGTTTTCATTTTATTCTGTCAAACTGACGGATAACAAGAATTTTCTCGAAACTAGTTTTTAAAGTTTCGATAATATCGCTAATGCATTTTGATTGATTTTTTTATAAATCATTTAAGGATAAGACTTCCGAAAAGTATGGAGTTTCAGGAATTCTTAATGTAATTAAATTTTGATGCTAGGTTGCTAAGAAATAGTTTTTTATCTGATTATATAAAGTCATATTTTTAATGTTTCGTTATAATATTTGTGATTTATTATTTTTCAAGCTTCAAATATATAGACCCAAATTTTAATTTGCAAATATTTTTTTTCCGTTTTATTTTTTATAACGAACTCTTTTCTCCGTTTTTTTCATAATTGGTATTGGGAAATTTCTCGAATACTTTATCAACAATGCCTTCTAATAAGGTGAATGCTAAACTTTGCAGGTTAGGTTCCATTTTATTTTTATCTGCTACCTGATTATTGTAGTCATGTATTTTTCATCATAAAAATCCTATTTTTTCCGAACTCGTCTTGGTCTAATATCTTGGGAAATTGCATGTTTAACTTCTCGGTTTATCTAGCAATACCACCCTTTGCCTGTAATCTCAATATTATAGTGTTTTTCTTTTTGTTGGTGTTCATAGTTTCGGTTTTTTTCTTAAGGTTACACTATATTGCCTTTGTCCAGTTTTTTTCTGTAAAATCTACCAATTCTCGCCTATCTATTTTAATTTGTCACTCGGTTTAGATTTGTTGGAGTCTCAAAATAATTCGTTGTTAGCAAAGCTAAGTTTGGTTGCTTTTAAATGGCTATGTAAGTTTTTAATTTATCGGTCAACTCTAAGGTTTCCAACAAGAACTTTTTCACTAAAGTTGTGGGGTTAAAATATGCGTACATAATTTGTTTTGTATGTCTTGCCATGTAGTAGTTTGCATACCCGCTTCTTTTTGCGAATCGTCGCCCCTTGGGTTACTAGTCAGTTGCAATAGGGTCGGACTCAAACAAAAATACTTTTTTTTCGCTAAGGTGTTGAGAAATAATCTTTTCTAGCCATCCGCTGCTAAGTTTCTCTAGCAACGTGTTGAGCTGCGAGAAATCATTTGGAAGTGAAATTTAATAACGGTAACCTATAAATTAGTAAACAATTAGTATTTGTCTAGAGATGAGTTAAGTGCTGGTAATTAGCACTTTGTAGTTTAAGGAGTATTTTCAACTATTGAATTCAGGTATTTTAATTTACGCCGAAGCTTTGGCCACTTTATTTAAGACTTAAATATGTGGTTTTATATTTTGGTTATTGATAAAGGTAATATACTAAAATTGTTTTTTTTTATTAAAAGAATTACAGGTTTTAAGACATGATTTGGCTAGACTGGGCTCTCATTTATTAACTTGGTCCTATAATGTAAACACGCATGTTTTTTATAATCAAATTCCTCGAATTTAAACTCGCAATTGTGAGATTTGAATAGAAAAATTAATACTGTTTTAAAATAGAGAAGGCTTTGGTTTTTATTGCAAACGCTTTGTTTTGACATTGTTTTTCATTTCATTTTTAATATTTTCCTACGTATTCAGGTAAGTTTTTTAGATATATACTTTGAACCCAACTAACTCATTGGATAATCTGCTACAATAAAAGTGGGGGGCCATTCTTCGTTGCCCTTTCGGATGACTGTCTGAGCTGTCCTCATCAAAACTTACTCTTTAAGTTTTTCGAGGTTCCTCATAGCTATTTTCAAAAGGTTTCAAGCATTCGGTAATATTTCGTCAGATTGTCAAATGCGTCTATTACTTTAATTTCGAACATGAAATTTCTGGCACAAATAAGTAGGTCGAGTATTTGAATTTCATTAAAATGTTATTGGGGATTTGTTAATTTAGAAGAATATTCTCTACTTTGACATTTGTCAAGATTACTATACGAAAAAGGTACATGAACCATATTCCCAAAAGTAGAAGTTTTACCTCCCTATTTTTAATTTCAATTTATTTTTTCTCAGGCTTCGCCGCTCTGGTTTATCAGGTTATTTGGCAAAGGTGGCTTGCTTTTTTTACGGGCATAAGTTCGGTCAATATAAGTCTAATTGTTTCTGCATTTATGGCAGGTTTAGGAATTGGATACTTGGTTGGAGGATACCTTTCTGATCGACTAAAACAAGGCAAGCACGTTATGTATTTTTTCGCTGCTGAGGTTGGTATCGGATTCTTTGCTCTTTTTAGTAAATTCCTGTTTTATGATTGGATGTTTGTGGCTAATAGTAGCTTTCAGCTTGGTTCTGTCTATCTGTATTTAACCTTATTTCTTTTGCTTTTAATTCCCACATTCTTGATGGGCGTTTCCCTTCCTTTACTTTCAAAGGCTTTTAAAAATATGGCAAACCAAGGCAATTTCATCAGTCTTTTGTATTTTACTAATACCCTTGGGGCAGCTGTAGGAACCATGCTTACCGCGTTTTATTTGATTCCAAAAATTGGTTTTGAAAACGCCATCTATGTGGCTGCGGCTTTAAATTTCTTTTGTGGTTTTTCTGTCTTGCTCTATGGTTATTACGAAAAGAAATTAGAAGCACACCAAGATACTATTGAATTGCCTTCCAAAAATTCAATAGAAGAAGACCTGAATGTACCTTTTCGTTTTTGGCTAATTCAATACTTTATTTCTGGATTTACGGCAATTTCTTTCGAGATCATCTGGTTCAGGATGATAGACGTCATGATGAAGTCTTATGCAGTGACTTTCTCTATTATTCTTGCCATTTATTTGGGTTCTATGGCAATAGGAACTTGGCTCGGTGTTTTATATAACAAGAAATACCAAACTGACCGACTTAAAACTTTTCTTCGGATTCAAACTGCTTTGTACACTTATGTAGCCTTGAGTATAGTTTTACTTTATTTTTCAATAGAAAATTTAGGTTTTCTTGAGCCCCTCCGAGTTTTTTTTGAAGGTTATGATGAAATATCTAGTTTTAAGTTAAGGATAATTACCATGTTTGTCATTCCCATGTTTTTAATGTCCGTACCTACCTTTATCATGGGTTTCAGTTTTAGTATTTCACAAAATATAATCCAAAAAGACTTTTCTTTGGTCGGCAAAAAGTTAGGTTCACTACAGTTTATCAACATTGCAGGTTCAACGGCCGGAGCTTGGTTTGCTTCATTGATAGGTTTTGAGTTGCTTGGTACCTCTTTGACCTTGAAGTTACTGATTCTTACTGGATTCTTGTATATTGGAATATTGTGGTACAAAAGATTAGTAAATAGGCTTTATCCCGTTTTGATGAGTATCTTTTTATTGGTTTTGGTATTTTTTGTGCCTGGAAAGGAAGAATTTTGGCGGGTAATTTCTGGGGTAAAGGAAGAATCTCATTTTATATTCAGTGAAGATAAAACAGCTTTGTCCTCCGTTAAGATAGGAAAAACTGAGGCAACGGTTTTCATTAATGGTCTCGGTCAAAGTCATTTTCCTATGCGTACCGATTATTTTCATGTTATGCTTGGGGCTGTTCCTGCCTTCGTTCATCCAAATCCAGAGCGTATTGGTATCATAGGACTGGGATCAGCTGGAACACTTTACGGAGCTTCAGGAAGAGCCATCACCAAACAGCTTGTATGCTGGGAAGTTATCAAAAGTCAACCAAATGTGCTTTATGATTATGTAAAACGAACACGTGATAGTTCGGCTTATTTCATTTTAAACGACAAAAGGCTAGAATTAAAATTGGAGGATGGAAGAAAGGATCTTCAGAGTTCTGAAATACTGTATGATGTGTTAGAAGCCGATGCACTCCGCCCAAGATCTTCTTTTGCCGGTAACCTATATTCGGTGGAATACTTTAGTTTATTGAAGTCTAAACTAAAACCAAATGGAATAGCGGTTACTTGGGCTCCTACAGAAAGAATCAAAAACAGTTTTGGTGCGGTTTTTCCGTATGTTTACCAAATTCAGGAATCACTTTATATAGGCTCAGTATTGCCTCTCAACTTCGACAAGGAAACTATTCTAAAAAGATTTGATGAGCCTTTTACTATTGATTTTTATAAAAGAGCCCAAATAGACGCTAAAGTGATTATGAGTAATTTCCTAAGCACTTTGAAAGTAATTCAGTATGGTAAAGTTATTGATAGTAAAGACATTAACACCGATATGTGGCCCAAAGACGAGTACCAGGTAAAGTAATGTATGTTTGTTTAATTTGGCAAAAAAATATGGGCTGATAAATACCGTTAATATATATCTGTCCAAAAAATTCTAGAATTCAAATTCGGATAAATATACTGTAAGTTTTTTTTGGTTAATATTTTTTGCTTGAACAACTCCTCCGAGTACAATTATTGAATTTGATAGATGTTCTGAACTTTTTGCTAATCTTTTTCTTTAGTATTCTGATGAGCCTGAGATTAGTTAAAACTCCTATATATTTTGAAATAGGAAAATTCCTAAATGTCAACAGAAGGAGTTCGAGATGCTTAGTTTTATTACAATCTGATATTTTATGGATTAAAAGGAACTTACACTCAGTGTTTACTAAAATCTAAATTTGAAAGGTAAGATATACGAATAGTAGGGTTGCCTTCTACAATGGTATCTGAAAAATTCCAGATTTGCTGCTGAATAAAACTGAATTGTACCTGACTCCTATTAGATAATGTATAGCCAAGACCTGCAATAATTCTATTTTGATTAAACAAAGTAGCTCCAGCTTTTTTACCAATATTGATAAAGGCTTCATCACCTACAAATGCACTCAAGAGCGTTTTTTGGTTTTTTTTAAGGATGGGGTAGGTAATAAGTGGCATGTATCTTAGCCTGTTTCGGTAGGCAAAATCAGTGATTTCTAAAGCACCTGTGGAAGAATTTGCAGTTGCCAATCCTACCCAGCGAAGCTCATCTCGAAAGCGATTGGTGATTTTTAAATCTCCTATTTGGTGTGAAAAATTGGCCTGAATCCATACGTGATTTTCGGGAGTAGGCCTTTTGTTTAATGCGGGATTTCCATAAACAAAAGTATTATAGTGCGTAAAACCGACACTCCCAGATAGGTGCTTATTTATTTGATAATCAAGTGATGGTCTTATAAAGTACTGTTGTTTTTCAGAAAAGCCATTGGCATATCGCATGCTAGCCTCTAGAGTAAAAAAAGTTTTGTTGGCTAATTTGTTTTTGCCCACGTAATGCAGCCAAATATTGTTGTTTTGTGTTTTGGTTTGAGCAAAAGACCTCCCAAGTGCAAGCCCTAGAAGGGCAGCAAAGAATATTATTTTTTTCTTCATTGTTGTTATCGTTACGCACCGATTCCTACCTTACCTTTTGTAAGGTAAGGGCGAAATTAGTGTTTTTCTTGTTAAAATTTACTATTTAAATCTTCCGGCTAAGGCATGACTAGACAGAGGTTTGTGGTCTTCATGACCAACAATAGACTCAATACCTCCTTCTACAGTATTGTCATGCTCAAAATTATGCAGGCTTTCCATAACCGAGTGATCCACGAGTTTGGTGTTTTTTAGGTCAATAATTACTTTAAAACCGGGAGGTATAGCCTCCAACTTACTTTTTATTCCCAAAATTTAGAAAAAACAGCTGCTTTATCTATTTCTACCAAATATTCGTCGTCTGTAAAAGATACCACAACGGGGGCTTTGAACAAGGCCAAAATTGGAGCACCGTGGTAGGCATGAATGATTAGTTCTAAAACCATACCAGCCGCTATACCCACCAACAGGTCCTCAAACAAAGTGAAGAAAATTGTGATCAAGAAAATGGCCAACTGTTTTTTTTTAATTTTGAAGGTATGAATAAATTCACGTGGGTGGGCTAATTTAATACCTACAGTTATGAGCATCGCTGCTAAAGCAGTGTTCGGTATCAATTCAATCAAGTGCGAGGCCAACAATACGAAACTCAGGATGAAGAAACCATGGAAGAAATTGGCCCATCTAGTTTTGGCACCATTGTTTACTTTCGAGGAACTCATTGCTACCTCTGATATCATGGGTAGTCCTCCCAAAATAGCAGAAATCGTATTTCCGATTCCAACCGCTATCAAGTCTTTTTGGTATCAGATTTTCTTTTAAACGGATCTAACATATCTATCGCTTTAACCGTTAAAAGCGACTCCAAAGTGCCTACTAAGGCAAACCTAATGACATATTTTATGAAAACTCCAGTTTGTGCAAATCCACCAAAATCTAAATTTATTTTGATATTTTCGAGAAGATTGCCAATGTGAACCAAAGCATAAGGAGGCTTCGGTAGCTTGAAAATCAAGCATTAGTTCCGCCGGATATAGCAAACAATAAAACCATCAATGGAGCGGGAATTTTTTTAATTGGACTATATAAAAGCGGCCAAATCATCATTATACTTAAACTTACCAAACCCAACAAGGTAGCTTTGGGGTCAAGGTGCATCACGAAATCAGGAATAGAAGCTAACAGCTCGAGTGGAGTTTTCCCTTTGAGTATTGCTGGGTTGATATCTAACAATATCGGAATCTGTTTGGCAATAATAATAATTCCGATAGCTGCCAACATGCCGTGGATGGCTGAAAGTGGGAAAAAGTCGGCCGGTTTACCTTTTTTTAAAACACCAAACAATATTTGAATGACGTCCGAAACCACCATTGCTCCAAGTGCCAAATGCCAACTTGTTTCGCCTCCACCAAACTCAGTTAACGCAGGTCTTATTCCAGTGTTTTTGTTATCCGGATATCCTTCATACCCGCCAATTGCCGCATTTTATGTAAAGAGAATCAAAGTGGGCTTTGTAGTTTTTTATTCTTTTTTGGCGATGCTGCTCGTGCTTGGGGAGTCACTTTTGCGGTGTGTATAACTTAAGATGAAATAGGTTTTGGTAATTGAATAATGGACCATTTTTAAAAAAAATAGGCCGATACAAGGGTTCTCATAGTGAATGAATATTCTCGACTATTACAATATGGCTAAACAGCCGAAACTTTAATGATGAAGATGCTCATGTTATGTTTATATATTTGGAAAATTTAAAACCAGCTAAAAATGCTCTAAAAACTTTGATTTCACCGAATAAGATGAAAGTTGAATAAGTTTTTAAGAAGAATTCCATTCTTAATTTTTAAGAAAGGCATTTTTTGCTATTGTTTTTATGAATGAAAAATTCAAAGTTTGAATTTTCTAGTAAATTGCAATATTAATTATTGTTTCATAAATGAGAACATTCGTCGCTTTTTGGTTTGTCTTTTTGGTTTTCTCCAATAATATCTGTGCCCAAGAACCTGAAACTGGTTTAAGGATGGGTAAAAAGATTTTGAATTTAATTAGTCAAAATAACCCATCTGAATTGGCAAAATATATAGCCTATCCACTTAAAAGGCCTAATCCCATCCCAGATATAAAAAATGAAAAGGAATTTGTGGCCTATTATCCCAATCTTTTTGATGCCAAATTCAAGAAACTTATTCCGAAGTTTACTCAAAAAGAAGTTCTAGTTAGAAACGGTCTATTTGGCATGGTTGGAGATGTTTTTCAAGGTGAAATCTGGTACGACGAATCTGTAATCGTCAGCATCAATTATTTTTCCGACAAAGAAATATCTCTCGAGAAGTCACTTACCAAGAAGATTCAATCGGTTATTCATCCTTCCGTTAAACAGTGGGAGAGTAATGTGTTTGTAGGAAAATCAAAAAATCTACTGGTACGCGTAGATAGACTTTCGAATGGTGACCTCCGCTATGTATCGTGGAGCAAGGGCAAGCCCATTAGCCAAAAACCTGACATAATAATTTTACAAGGTGAGGAAGTGCATGAGGGTACTATGGGTTCTACGTTCTGGACTTTCAGTAATAACAATTGGAGATATACCATCTTCAATCAAGAATCCTGTGAAAACTGCAAGCAATCTAACTATGAGTTGGTTTTGGAAGAAAATGGTTTGGAGAAGAGTAGAATAGTCTTGGTTTTGTCAAAATAGCCTTTAGATTGGATTCGAGGCCACCTTTTAGGCAGCCTCTAATTATTGAAATTATTGTTTTCTTATCCTCAATGTGCTTCCAGCCAGTTTTTACCGACACCAATGCCAGTTTCAATTTTTACTTTCATCGGTATGGCATTTACCATAAAATAATCCACTTTCTCTTTCAAGTAGTCTATTTCTGAAACATGGGCATCAAAAACCAATTCGTCATGAACCTGTAGTATCATTTTTGATTTTAGTTTTTCTGCTTTCATAAAATCATGAATATTGATCATGGCCACTTTTATCATATCGGCTGCAGAACCTTGTATTGGGGCATTTATGGCGTTTCTTTCGGCAAAACCTCTGTTGGTTTGGTTTCGTGAGTTAATGTCTCTTAAATAACGCCTTCTTCCTAAAATGGTCTCCACATATTCAGTTTCTCTGGCTTTATTTACACATTCGTCCATAAAGGTTTTAACATTTGGGAACTGGGTAAAATACGCATCAATGATGTCTTTTGCTTCTCCTCTCGGAATTCCCAAACGTTGAGCAAGTCCAAATGCCGAAATGCCATAAATGATACCGAAGTTCACCATTTTGGCCTTTCTACGCATATCAGAATTGACTGCATCTAATTCTACACCAAACACCTTTGCAGCAGTTGTAGAGTGAATATCAATACCTTGATTAAACGCTTCGACCATGCTGGCATCTTCGCTAAATGCCGCCATTATGCGTAATTCTATTTGCGAGTAATCGGCAGAAAGTATCAAATGATCACTGTCACGAGGTATAAACGCCTTACGAATTTCTCGTCCTCTTTCTGTCCGGATAGGGATGTTTTGTAAATTTGGATTGGTCGAACTCAAACGCCCAGTGGCAGTAACAGCCTGATTATATGATGTATGTATTCTTCCAGTTTTTTTCGAAATCAATTGTGGCAAGGCTTCTACGTAAGTACTTTTAAGTTTGCTCAATTCTCTGAAATCCAAGATTTTCTTTACAATTTCGTGCTCAGCCTCGTAATTGCTCAGCACATCTTCGCCCGTGGCATATTGCCCGGTTGGAGTTTTCTTTGGTTTTTCATCTATTTTCATTTTCTCGAAAAGAATCTCACCCAACTGTTTTGGAGAACCCACGTTAAATTCCATTCCGGCAATTTCAAAAATCTCTGATTGTGTAATCACCAAATCTTTGTGAAGGGTGTCAGAAAGATCTTGTAGAGCCTGTACATCTAGTTTAACACCTTCACGTTCCATGCTACTCAACACGCTTACCAAAGGCACTTCTACTTCATACAGCAATTTTTCTTGGTTAGTTTTTTTGAGTTCTTTGTCGAGAATAGTTTTTAATTGAAGCGTTATATCTGCATCCTCAGCAGCATACTCTTTGATGGCCTCTAACGGCACGTCTCGCATGTTGCCTTGTTTTTTGCCCTTTCCGCCAATCAAGGTTTCAATACTCACTGTCTCGTAGTTTAGATAATTCATAGCCAAATAATCCATCCCATGTCTTTGTTCGGGTTCCACAATGTAATGGGCAAGCATGGTATCGTATAAAGTACCTTTAATTTCGATGCCGTAATTACTCAAAATCGTCAGGTCGTATTTTAGATTTTGAGCAATCTTCATGATTTTCTCATTTTCAAAAACAGGCCTAAATTCTTCCAAAACAGCCTTGGCGTCTTCAAATCTTGGCGGGCAAGGCACATAATAGGCTTCTTTGGCTCTGTAGGCAAACGAAAATCCGACGATTTCGGCATCAACGGCATCAATATCGGTGGTTTCGGTGTCAAAACATATCTCGTCTTGAGCCATCAAATATTCTATCAATTCGGCCCTTTGTTCTTTGCCTTCAATCAAATAGTAGTCATGTACGACCGTGTTGATGGTGTCTTTTTCCTTAACTTCTTGAACTTCATCTTCCTCGGTATTGGCACCAAAAAGCGACATTTGGTTAGTTTCCGCTTTGGGTTTAACTTTTGTATCAGGTTTGCTGATGTCCTGATTTGTTCCATCTGATTTTATCAATCGAGTTTTGAGCGTTCTAAACTCTAACTCATCTAAAAGTGCTGAAAGCTCCTCTGTGTTGGGCTCACACATTTTGAGGTCTTCTTCATCAAATTTTACAGGAACATTTATTTCGATTCTCGCCAAGTGTTTTGACATCAAAGCACTTTCTCTTCCTGCTCTAATTTTTTCTCCTATTTTATTCGGAATTTTTTCAGCATTTTCCAAAATTCCTTCAATACTATCATATTCTTGAAGCAATTTCACCGCCGTTTTTTCTCCTACGCCCGGTATGCCGGGAATATTATCAACTTTGTCGCCCATCAATCCAAGCATATCTATCACTTGGTCTATTCGGCTAATTTCCCACTTGGCCAATATCTCTGTCACGCCCATGATTTCTATACCATTGCCCAGAAACGCAGGTTTGTATAAGAATATGTGCTCGTCTACCAACTGTCCATAGTCTTTGTCAGGGGTGTACATGAATACATCAAATTCGTCTTTTGGAGCCATTTTGGCCAAAGTTCCAATGACGTCGTCTGCCTCAAAGCCATCTAGTTCTATCAAAGGTATATTCATGGCCTTTACAAGTCTTTTCACCAAAGGAATTGCGGTAGTGATGTCTTCAGGTTGAGCCTCTCTATTGGCTTTATATTCAGGGAAATCTACATGACGAAAGGTAGGTGCTTTGGTGTCAAAACAAACGGCAAAATGGGTTGGTTTTTCTTTTTTAATAACCTCGAGCATGGTGTTTGTAAATCCAAAAACCGCACTTGTGTTCACTCCAGTGGAGGTAATTCTTGGATTTTTGATAAAAGCAAAATGGGCTCTGTAAATCAAAGCCATGGCATCGAGCAAAAATAATTTTTTAGAACGCATAAGAACTTATTAATGAGATAATGATCAAATTCGTATTTAGATTAAATTCAAAATACGGGAATTTTGAACAAGTATAAAATCTATTTTGCAATATTACTATTTTTTGTTGCAAAAGTAAGCTTCGGACAAGTACCCGTTCTTTGAGAATTTCAGCCTTTGATATAACACAAATTAATTCTTGTGTCTTTTTATTGGTAAAATGGCTAAAATTATTTTTGATATTTTTATCCAAGGCGTATAAAAAAACTGTAAGATACTTATAGTTAGGCCAGTTTTTCAAACTGGATTTCATACAATTTAGTGTATAAACCGTTCATAGCTAAAAGTTTTTGATGTGTGCCAACTTCTTTTATTTCCCCTTTTTCCAATAAAATAATCTTATTGGCCTTCTGAATTGTACTTAGTCTATGTGCAATCACAATCGAAGTTCTGTTTTTCATGAGTTTTTCAATCGCATTCTGAATCAATTCCTCTGACTCCGAATCTATCGAGGATGTTGCCTCGTCTAGGATGATTATTTTGGGGTTTTGTAAAAGAACTCGTACAAAAGAGAGCAGTTGACGCTGACCCATAGAGAGTGTTGCTCCACGCTCCATTACCTCGTAGTTGTATTGACCTGGCAAACGACATATAAACTCATGTACTCCCACTTCCTTGGCGGCATTGACTATTAATTCATCAGTTATTTTTTGGTCACCCATTCTTAGGTTTTCGGCAATACTACCTTTAAAAAGAAATACGTCTTGCAAAACCACGCCAATTTGACTTCTCAAATCTTCTAGGTTCCACTTGTTTATATTCTGTCCATCGACCAATATTTCGCCTTGGTTTATGGCATAAAAACCATTCAGTATACTTATTATGGAAGTTTTCCCTGCTCCGGTAGCTCCTACAAAAGCTACTGATTCGCCTATTTTGGCCTCGAAATTGAGGTTTTTCAGAACCCACTGTTCATCAATGTAAGCAAACCAAACATTTCTGAATGCAACTTCGCCTTTGATTTCTCTTTTTTCGAGTAGTTCTGGCTCTATATTCTCCTGGTCATCCAATATTTCTATAATTCGCGAAACACTCACCACACCCATCTGAAGGGTGTTTATTCGGTCAGCAATCATTCTTATAGGTCTGAAAAACTGGTTGATAAACATAATGAAAGCAGTAATGGTACCGTAGCTAACTTCATGATTGATAAGTCCTTGTGCTCCATACCAAACAATCAGGCCAACTCCCAAAGCGGAAATAACATCTGCTACTGGGAAATACACCGAGTAATACAAAATGGATTTAATATTGGCATTTCTGTGTTCCAGATTTAGGCTATTAAATTTGTCAAATTCCTGTTTTTGAACATCAAAAATCTGAATTAGGCTCATGCCCGAAATCCGCTCCTGAACAAACGAGTTGAGGTTGGCCACTGCGTTTCTGACCTGGTTGAAAGACTTTTTTACCTTCTCTTTAAATATATAAGTGCTTATCAACAAAAGTGGTATGGTACTAATACTAATTAGCGTAAGCTTCCAGTCCAGATAAAACATGACAGAAATAATCAAGATCAATTGCAAGAAATCACCAGCGATGGCCGCAAAACCTGAACTAAAGACTTCCGAGAGTGATTCAACGTCAGAAATGGTACGTGTAACCAATTTTCCGATTGGGGTTTGGTCATAATACTTTAGTTTTAGATGTATGATTTTCTGAAAAACCTGTTTTCTGATGTCGTGAATAATTTGCTGGCTCAACCAACCGGCTTCGTAGGTGTTAAAATAGGAAATTACAGCGTTTGAAATCAAAATCACAACCATTATGCCCAAATACAAAGCCAATTGACTGTAATTGCCTGATGCAATAGGGCCGTCTATAGTGGTTTGTATCATCAGCGGAAGGGCAGGAGCTAAGATTGCACCAATAATTATTAGAAATACAAGCAGGGTAAACTTGGACTTATACGGTAGTAAAAAGCCAAATAATCGCTTAAGTATTTGATAATCAACTATTTTTTTTTCTGTATTTTCTGCTTTCAAAATTTGTTATATTTTTACGAAATTTTTATCAAGATATTTGTTAGAAATACGCTCGAAAAACTTAATTTTATACACCTTAACTATAAATAATGCCTTCTCGTTGCCCCGATTGTAAAACGGTTCCTAATGAATTTCAATTGTGGAAATGTTTCTGTGGTGAAAGTTTTAACCATTTTGAAAATATTGGAAAATGCTCTTTTTGTGGTTACAGTCACGAGTTTACGGAATGTCTTGAAAGAGGTTGTAAAACCATTTCCTTGCACTTAGATTGGTATCCGTCCGTTCAGGTCAATTTTAAAGAACTTACCCTCAATTTAGACCTTATTTTGAGCTAGATTTGCCAATAATGGCTTCACTGAGGAAACCCATACCATAAGCAAAAAGTTGAATAAAAGACGCAGGGACACTTTTAAACCCTACTTTAAGGCTTTTGTTTTCAATGGTTGAACTTATCAATACGACTAACAAATACAACAATAAAACGCTTATCGAAAGTTTACCCAAAGGCTCTAAAATTAAGATTTGAACGGGAATAGATAGTACAAAAAGTGTAAATGCTACCGGGAAAAAGTGAACAAGTTTTAATTCTTTTGGAAAAAAACGCCAGATGTTTATTCTTGCCCTTCCGAAGAAAAACAATTGCTTGTAAAATTGTTTTAAACTCGTTCTTCGTTTGTGATAAATAAACGCTTCTGGAATGAGTTTTACCTTAAAACCCGCCTCAATAATCCTGATACTGTATTCAATATCTTCGCCCATACGGGTAATGATATATCCGCCTAGTTTTTCATATATTTCACGGGAAATCCCGAAATTGAAGCTTCTCGGGTGAAATTTCCCTCCGAGATTCTTATTTTTTCCCCTTGTGCCACCGGTCGTTAAAATGGAGGTCATGGCAAAATTTATGGCTTTTTGAGTATCTGAAAAAGACTCGTGTGCAGCATCTGGGCCACCATAAGCATCAAGATATTCATGTTCTAAATATTTCTCAACTTTTTCGAAATAGTTAGAAGGAATAATGGCGTCTGAGTCAAACTGAACAAAGTAGTCTCCTGATGCTCTTTCAAATCCATAGTTTCGAGCAAAACCCTGACCACCATTTTCTTTATAGAAATATTTGATATCTAAAGAATTACAATATTTTTCAACGACTTCATTGCATTTTAACTTTGAGCCGTCCTCTATAACTATAATTTCAAGGTTTTTGAAAGTTTGGAGCTCTAAACTCTCCAAAAGTTCGTCTAGTTCGTCGGGTCTGTTGTAAATGGGAATGATAATCGAATATTTCCTCATTTCCCAAGTTTTACTTCTTCTAAACTTTCAAAGTTGGCCTTCAGAATTTTCTTGATCAGTTTCTTGTCAATTTTGGTTGATAAAAACAAGGATTCAAATTGGCTAGGGGCAAGGTATACTCCTTTTTCTAACATTTTATTGAAATACAGTCCAAAGGTTTTAGTATCGCAGGTTTTGGCGGTTTCGTAGTCTACCACTTGCTTGTTAGTAAAAAACAAGCTGTACATCGATCCTATTTGGTTAACCGTATAGTCTATTTCAAGTTCTTTAAGAGATTTTCTGATTCCAGTTGCCAATTCCAATCCAGCCTCATCCAAGTCTTTGTAAATATCCTTGTGTTTTTTCAGGTGTTTAAGCATTTCTAAACCCGCCGACATAGCTATCGGATTCCCAGAAAGCGTGCCCGCCTGATACATAGGACCAGAAGGTGAAACCATCTCCATAATTTCTTTTCTGCCGCCATAAGCCCCTACAGGCATGCCGCCACCAATGATTTTACCCATGGTTGTCAAATCAGGAGTTATGCCGAAACGCTCTTGAGCTCCTCCAATGGCAAGTCTAAAGCCTGTCATCACCTCGTCAAAAATAAGTACAATATTTTCTTTGGTACATATTTCTCTAATAAAGGCCAAATATCCATCATTTGGTAGAACGCAGCCCATATTTCCTACTACCGGTTCAATAATCAGTCCCGCTATTTTACCTTTATTTTTTTTGATTATTTGGGCTAGTGCTTCTGTGTTGTTGTAAGGCACCGTTAATGTGTCATTTGCTGTGGCTTGAGTTACACCTGGGCTGTCTGGATGTCCCATGCTCATAGCTCCACTACCTGCTGAAATAAGAAAAGCATCACCGTGACCGTGGTAACAACCTTCAAATTTTATAATTTTGTCTTTCCCTGTGTAGGCCCTGGCCAATCTAATGGCTGACATGGTAGCTTCAGTACCAGAATTGACCATCCTTACCATTTCTACAGACGGCACTAGGTCACAAATCAACTTAGCCATGGTCACTTCTTTTTTGGTAGGAGCACCAAAAGAAAAACCAGATTTTACAGCCTTTCGAACTTCATTCTCAATAGGCCCAAAAGCATGACCTAGAATCATCGGCCCCCAAGATCCTATCATGTCGATGTATTTGTTGTTGTCCTCGTCTGTCAAGTAAGCACCTTTGGCTCTTTTAATGAATCGTGGATTACCGCCTACCGACTTGAAGGCTCTTACTGGTGAGTTTACACCACCCGGTATAAACTGTTTTGCTTCTTCAAAAAGCTTCGAACTATTTTTGTTTTTCATGTTTTATCTAAAAATCTCTTCAAACGCCTCATTCTTGTATTTCACTATCGGTACGATACCATTTTCTTTTATTTTCCCACTGAAATCAAAGCCACTCAAAAGATATTCGTCAGTGTACTCTCCCGATTCGATATTAAGTTTGAAAATGTCTTTTCCATCTTTTAGCATTTTGGCAAAAAATAGCACCAAGTCGTAACCAGCATAGGCATAAAAAGAAGGTTGTCCGGCCATTTTTTCAAGAAAAATTTTATCGAAATTCCTTACGTTTTCTTTCTCTTTTGATACAAACTCAGGATAAATCAATGAAACATGCTCTGAGAAGGTGTTGTTTTGATTCTTATCCCAAGCAAAAGACGCCGCAGTGCATACTGTTTCGGTAGTTATTTTACTGTAAGATAAACTTTGTAAAAACTTAACGCCTTGATTATTGTCTGTCGCCAAAAAAATGTGACCAGTTTCAGGCAAAAGCTTTTGCAGGTTTCCAGCATATTTTTTAAAAACAGTGATCTTATATCCTTTTTTCAAGGCTTCGCTTCGGTAAATTGAAGCAAACAAAGAATCTTTTTTAGCATTTCCGAAATAGATACTAACAGTTTTTTTCTTATCTAAACCAGATACGTATTGTAATGTTTTTCTGGATTGCTGCAAATGCGAGGGTTGCATTAAAAAAATACTATTACCGTCTTTCAAGAGATTTAGGTTGTTTGAAAGTGGGTGTACTTGTATGATTTTATGTTTAAGAGTAAATTCCACAGCCTTTTCGTTAGGATTGGGATAAAGTGGCCCCACGATCAAGTCAAGGTTTTTGAATGCTTCTTTTTTCTCTAACACAAGGAAATCATCCTTTGATTTTTTGACATCAAAGGCATGTAAATTGACATTTATACCACCTGCTTTGAGTTGTTCAGCGGCTATTTTCATGCCTTCATATAGTTCGAAAGTATATTTATTGGCACCAACACTATTGGCAAGGTCTGTTATATTGAATGGCAGCAAAACTCCAAAATCTATCGAAGATTCGTTCTTACTTGCCGAACTAGTATTTCCTTTGCTTTGGATTTTACTTTTGCTAACTTCTTTCAACTTAAACCTGTTGGTCAGCATATCAGAAATTTCCAAGTCGTCCTTAGAATTGTATCTATTTGCTTGTATTTTCTCTACTAAATTTCTAGCCAAAACCTCGTGGGTTGGGAACTTGAAATACAGCTCTTTGAGTGTCGAAATGCTCTTTATTTTAGGGATATGTTCGTTTAGGATGTCAATTTTCAGGTCATCAAATTCCTTGTCTTGAATGGCCTCTAGGTTCTTCAGTCCTTCTTCAAAGTAGTTTTCGCCAAAGTTGAGCTCGGCATATATTATGCGAGCTTCGTTGATTTTGTCCCAATCATAAAAATTCTCAAAAAGCGATCTGAAAATTACGCGACTTTGGTATGAATTACCTTTGTTTTTGGCTGAAAGTGCATTATAAAAGTAAGCATAAGGCACCATGGGGTTGGTGTAGTTTTTATCACTCAAAGCTGTTAACTTTTGACCGGCTTGTTCGTATTGGCTGTTGGCAAAAAGTTGGACGGCTTTTTTGTATTCAATCAAGTAAGCTTGGTCGTTTAGCACCTGCCCGTAACTGTTTGAAATCAAACCCAACACTATGATAAATATTTTTTTCATTATAAAGTTGAGATACTTTTTTTGGTTGTAAAAAAAATGCTCTACAAATCTAAAACTTGTAGAGCGTTTTTTATTTCTTTTTTCTTGAATTTTTCAATTCGGCACTTTGCTTCTTCATTTCTTCAGATGCTTGGAGTTGTTTTTGAATAAAATCGCCAAACTTGCTTTTTTTCTGCGGTTTGGTGTGATAGTTCTTTCGATTTTTCTCCAAAATTGCCAATATTTTGTCTTCATCAATGAATTTTCTAACAATCAATTGCTGTGCAATAGTTACCACGTTAGATACCAAGTAGTAAAAACTCAAAGCCGCAGGGAAGCTGTTCAAAACAAAAAAGAAAACCAACGGAAAAATATAGGAGAGCTTTTTCATGTCCACCGGACCGGGCTGGTCAGGCGTAACTTGGTTGTTATAATAAGTAAATGCCAAAGATGAAATCGTCATCAAAACTACGAAAAGACTAATGTGATGGCCGATTACTGGAATGTTGAATCCCCAACTGATGAGTGAATCATAGGTAGAGAGGTCGTTGGCCCACAGGAAATTTTTCTGTCTAAACATTAACATGTTTGGAAACAAGAAGAAGACCGACATCAAAATAGGCATTTGAAGCAATAATGGCACACAACCGCTTAACGGGCTAACGCCCACTTGCTGATAAAGTTTCATGGTTTCTTGTTGTACTTTTACAGCATCGTCACCCACTTTTTCTTTGATAGCCGCTATTTCTGGTGCAAGAACACGCATTTTGGCTGAACTTACGTAAGACTTGTAGATTAGTGGCGTAAGTGTGATTTTTATCATCAATACCACTAGGATAATTAAAAGGCCATAATTACTTATGAATGACTCTACCCAGTTAAATAAAGGCACAAAAACGTATAAGTTGACGGGTTTTATGATGTCATAACCCAGATACAGGTTTTTCTGAAAATCATTTCCGACGCTTTTAAGAGCATCTAAGTCGTTTGGCCCGAAATAATATTTTAGGGATACCTTGTTTTGACTCAAATCAGTGAAAGGAATCTGAGCTGTTACTTTTCCTAATTTCACTATTGAGCTGTCTTCAAGCGGTGTTTTGAGGTCGTATTGACTTTTTTCAAAAAAGCCATTTTCTGAAACTACACCCGCAGTGAAATATTTTTGTTTGAAAGAAAACCATTTTACGGGCAAATCAGCTGTTTCGTTATCATCAGATGTACTTCCCAAACCAAGGTCTTCAAATGTTTCTTCTTTGTCGAAATAATTTATTTGGGCAGCTTTGCGGTTTTCAGAAAGGTCGTTTTCAAGAACCAACATCGGGTTCTCCCAAATCATGGTCGATGGTGCGTTTTTCAAAACTGCACCCAGTCCTTCGGTTTTGATTTCTTGCTTTATTTCATAACCTTTTCCCGTGATTGTATATATTTTTTCGATTCTTCCACCTGAAACTGGCACAGAAAAAACGATATTTTCTGATTTTTCTCCAGAAACATTCACACTAGGTTTAGAGGCCACAAAACTCAAGTTGGAGAGGCTTACATCTCCCGTATTTGTGGGTATTTGAAAATCTGAACTCGTATTTTTTCCATCGTAGAGTACAAGACTTTCTTTTTTGTTTGCTTGGTAGGCATCGAAAGTTTTGTAGTTTTTAAGTTCTACCTTAACTATTTTGGCACCCTTGCTCGAAAGCGTCACCTTTATATTTTCGTTTTCAGCAGTTACCATTTGCTCGGGAGCATTTGCAGCAGAGCTGTCCGCAACCACCAAATTTTTTTCAGCCATGCTCTCGGTAGCAGGCTTTTTGGCGTCAGCAGCCTCGGTTTTTACTGGTTCTGCAGGCGGAGTAAGGGAGTCATTGAAGTAAATGTAGGTACCATACATCAAGAACAACAATATGAAACCTATGATATAATTCTTGTCTAATTTTTCCATTTAGGAGATTATTGATAATAAAAATTTCCGCAAAATTCGTAAAAAAACTTTATTAAATAGAATCAATCTCTAATTAAATTAAGAACGGTCTTTTTTAGTTTTGAATTGGATTTTGTGAATACTCAAATATTCTACGTGCAGAATCGAATGACCGAAGTTTCTTCAGCTCAGATAAGTGAATTGCTGAGATTCTTTTTTTATACATAGAAATCAAATATCTCTGAAAATATTATCCAGAATTATTCCTGTTGCCACCGCTGCATTCAACGATTCTGCCAAACCAACCCTCGGAATGGTGATTTTTGTATTTATTAGCTTTTCAATTTCTGGGCTAATACCGTGTGATTCACTTCCTATTACCAAGCCAAATGATTTTTCCATAGTCAAATGATGGATGTTTTGACCACCTAAAAAAGCTCCCAAAATAGGGATTTGTAAACTTTCAATAAATGGAGCGAGTTCAAGATAATGTACTGAAACTCTGATAAACGAACCCATAGTGGAGTTGATGACCTTGGGGTTATAAAACTCCACCGTATTTTGACTGCAAAAAATATCTGTGATGCCGTACCAATCCGCTAAACGAATGATAGTGCCTAAATTGCCGGGGTCTTTGATATCGTCAAGTATTAGAATTAATTGATTTTCATTGACTAAAGAAGGTATTGCTTGCTTTTTTTGATTCACTATGGCCACCCCTGAGTTGTTGGTTTTGAAAGTAGAAATGGCTTGGATTTCCTCTTCCTTACAAATGTTCAATGTCTTGAATTTGGTATCTACGGGTACTTTTGCTTTGAAATTTTCAGTGCAAAATATATTTTCGATCTCATATCCAGAATTTAATATTTCTAAAATCCCTTTTTCGCCTTCAACCAAAAATTTGCCATATTCTGTTCTGTATTTTTTATTATGAAGAGATTGAACGTATTTTTGCTGCTGTTTTGAAATCATGATCAATTAATAAATAGAGGTTTGTTTAGAATATTTAAATATTATTTGGCTGTTGCTTTATTGCTGGGAACTTTGTTTTCTTGTAAAAATAATGTACCGAAAGACAATAATAAGTATGTTTTGTGGAGAAATGATTTCAAAGGCAACCAAAATGTCATTGACGAAGAGTTGGGGCAGATTATTCCCTTCTCTCAAAAAGAGAACTCAAAACCACTCGAATTGCCCATTACACCAAGAGTTTGGTGGTATAATTTTGGACAAAACACCTTTAATCCAGCCAAAAACGAAAGAAAATTAAGTGTTTTGGTAGAGGAGCTAGACCAAATTAGAAAATCCAACAACGTTTCAGTCCGTAAAATACAAAAAATAGAAAAAAAGATTGAACGCTTGCAGGGCAATCTACAAGAACAGTCTGGATGGCTTTGGAGGAATGTTGGTGAAAAACAGGTACTTATTTCAGAATCTAACGTGGCAGAAACAGCTTCAAAAATGAAGAAATTCCTCTATGATGTGGGTTATAGGGATGCCGAGGTTAGTTATCGGCTCGATTCTTCTAATGCCAAGCGGAAACTTAAGGTGACTTATATTATAGACGAAAAAATTGGTTATCGAATAGACACGGTTCAATATGTGACTACCGACAAAGTGATTGATAGTTTAATTAAATCCAATGTTACTCAACAAACTATTTCTGCAGGAAGTCTTTTTGATTTGCGACTGGTGGCCGCTGAAAAACTACGTTTGGAGGCCTTGCTCAAAGATAATGGTTACTATAACTTCAACAATAAGTTTATTAGTCACGGTGCTACTAATTACGAAAATGACGAAGCTCTTTTCTTGAAAAACAAAAGAGGGAACTTGAAGATTGAAGTACAAAGTCCGGAAGACAAACCTCGTCATGAACGTTTTACGGTAGAGGAAGTTATTTTTAAGGCCTTTGATCCCAACAGCAGTGAGACCTACCGAAGCCCCGATACCGTTTTTTACAATGGGGTTAAGTTTATAAGGCTTGACCGCAACATACCCATCAATATCATCAGTCCGCGTATCATTTCTATGCCCGGATCTGTTTACCGTATTTCTGATATCATGGAAACCCAGCGGCAGATTTCGCTTTACAATCAGTTTGCTTTTACATCTTCGCAAATAAAACCGCTTTCACCAGGCCAGCTATCTCTCGAATATTTCTCTCCTTTGCTTGAGAAATATACTTTTGGTATTAGTCCAGGTATCAATAATATTTATAACGACGGCACCACTTTTTTTGGTTTAGGAGTACCCGTTTCATTGACGGCTCGTAATCTTCTAAAAAAATTAGAAATTTTTGAGGGTTCTCTGAGAGCATCTTATGAAGGTCAGCCAGCTCCTATCAACACTTCTAGTGAGACTAGCGGTGCCATTCGGGGTAGTTTAGAACTAGGCCTTAATCTCAACCTTACTTTGCCTACTTTGTGGCCGTTGCACAATTCGCTAAAAGTGCTTAATCTCAAGAACCCAAGGACAATTTTCGGCATTGGATATAACTATTCGGAGCCTTTTTGGGGTAAAAGGCTTAATTTCAAACTCAATACCAACCATTCTATTCAGTTTTCTAAAAATGCTTTTTTGTATTTAAGTGTGTTGGACGCTCATCTCATCAATACCATTTATTTCAATAGCGAATCCGGCCGGAGGTTTTACAACAGCTTGATTGATTTGCAACAGCAGGGAAACAATCTCAAAATAACCTTTGATCCACAGTTTGTTTCTTCACTCAACACCAATTTCGTTTACAATAATCAAAACCCCAGTAAGCCACTTTCCTCTTCCAAGTTTTTTAGACTATTTCTGGAGTCAGGTGGTACGGTTCTTAATTTTCTCAACAACAAAGAAAGAATCAATATCATAGAGAAAGTATTTCCATTGAGACAGTCCGAAAACGGGATTGACAGTGTTCGTGCTTATTTTAGATTCGTTAAACTAAATGCCGACTACAGACGAAGCGTGGGTATAAATGCTAAAAGTAGTTATGCTTATAGATTCAACCTTGGGTTGGCTAATCCCTACGGCAGCAACCGTTCGATGCCTTTTGATAAGAATTTTTTTATAGGTGGTAGTAACAGTGTCAGAGCATGGGCTCCAAGGACGCTTGGAGCGGGTTCCTCAAAGCCTGACATCACTGGTGCGGGGAACACTATCCCGCAGCCCGGAGACATTTTACTTGAATCGAGTATAGAATACCGCGTTAAAGTATTGCACTTCGCTGGTGATATTCAGCTGGCGGGTTTTATTGATGCCGGCAATGTCTGGAAATGGCACCAAACCAATACCCCAACTAAATTGGACAAAGCCAATTTCGATTTTCGAAGATTTTATAAAGAAATAGCTGTTGGTACGGGTTTTGGACTCCGTTGGGACTTGTCCTATTTCTTGTTTAGGTTTGATTGGGGCATAAAGGTATTTGACCCGAGCCAAGACAAAGGAAACAGATTCGTACTCGACGATTTCTCGCTCCGAAGAAACCAACAATACGGACTCAACTGGAATTTTGGTATAGGTTATCCGTTCTAATCGTTGTTTTGTCTTCATTTTTTTTCATTTAAAGCTCCATTTACGCGATTTAAGATAATTTAAAAGTGTTTTTAATACTGACATATTGTCATATTTCGTAATTTTGCATTACTTTTTAACAACAGATACTTTAATGACAGCCGAAAATATAACTGTAGAGGAACTAGAAAACTTAGATGAAGCCAAGGTCTCGGCAAACGAACACGTGCTAGGCACCAAGAAACTCTATATTGAGAGCTATGGCTGCCAAATGAACTTTGCCGATAGCGAAGTGGTGGCCTCCATTTTAAGAACCAACGGCTATTCTACCACCGCCAATCTCGAGGAAGCCGATTTGGTGTTGCTCAACACCTGTGCCATCAGAGACAACGCCGAGCAAAAAGTTAGGCATAGACTTTCGGCACTTAATAAAAACAAAAAGGCAAATCCTAGCCTCAAGATAGGCGTATTGGGTTGTATGGCTGAACGCCTAAAGACCAAGTTTTTAGAAGAAGAAAAAATGGTAGATTTGGTAGTTGGGCCAGATGCCTACCGCGACTTACCTAATCTGCTCCAAGAAGTAGAAAGTGGCCACAAAGCGGTCAATGTTTTTCTATCAAGAGAAGAAACTTACGCCGATATTTCTCCCATTCGTTTAGATTCTAACGGTGTTTCAGCGTTTATTTCCATTATGCGTGGCTGCGACAACATGTGCAGCTTTTGTGTTGTGCCTTATACCCGTGGTCGTGAGCGTAGCCGTGATCCACATTCTATTTACAACGAAGCCCTTGGTTTATTTGAGCAGGGATTTAAAGAAGTGACGCTTTTGGGTCAAAACGTAGATTCCTACAAATGGTCTAACGAAACCGAAAAGTATAACTTTGCCAATTTGTTAGAAAAAGTGGCTTCTATTCACCCCGATTTGAGAGTGCGGTTTTCTACTTCGCATCCAAAAGACATAACCGACGAAGTATTGTACACCATCAAAAAGTACGATAATATCTGTAATTACATCCATTTGCCAGCTCAAAGTGGTAGTTCGAGGATATTGGAATTAATGAATAGAACCTACAGCAGAGAATGGTATTTGGAGCGGATTCATAAGATTAGAGAAGTTCTTGGAGAGGACTGTGGCGTGTCGCATGATATGATTGCGGGCTTCTGCACCGAGACAGAGGAAGATCACCAACAAACGCTGAGTTTGATGGACGAGGTTGTTTTTGACTATGGTTATATGTTTTTCTATTCTGAAAGACCTGGAACACCGGCTGCCAAAAATATGAAAGACGATGTGTCATTGGAAGATAAAAAACGCCGTGTTAACGAAATTATAGACAAGCAGCGACAACACTCGGCCATCAAAAATCAAATGTCCGTGGGTAAGGTGTTCAGGGTATTGATAGAAGGTGAATCAAAGAAATCTAAATCTGATTTTGCGGGAAGAAACGATCAGAGTAAGGTTATAGTTTTTCCAAGAAAAACCTACTCCAAAGGCGATTATGTGAATGTTTTGGTAAATTCGTGTACATCCGGTACGCTCATAGGCGAAATAGTAGACTAAATTATGATAAATACCACCGAAATACAAAACGCAAAAAACAGGTTTGGGGTAATAGGAAACGCTGCACCGCTAAACTTCGCTTTGAGCATTGCTATTCAGGTAGCACCGACTGACCTTACCGTACTTATCAATGGAGAGAGTGGCAGTGGTAAAGAGTCATTTTCAAAAATAATTCATGGACTGAGCAACCGCAAACTCGGGCCATTTATAGCCATCAACTGTGGTGCTATTCCGGAAGGAACCATAGATTCAGAGCTCTTTGGACACGTAAAAGGCTCATTTACTGGTGCCATAGAAGACCGAAAAGGTTATTTTGAAACTACTAATGGAGGTACAATTTTTTTGGACGAAATCGCCGA
This sequence comes from Spirosoma fluviale, assembly GCA_945885545.1. Lineage (GTDB taxonomy): Bacteria > Bacteroidota > Bacteroidia > Cytophagales > Spirosomataceae > Leadbetterella > Leadbetterella lacustris. Next base: position 5,376 of record CAMCYZ010000020.1, on the reverse strand, counting down.
AATGCCGCTGGGTACGCAGGCACGTTTGCTCAGAATCCTTGAAAATGGTGAATATATACCTGTCGGTTCGTCAAAAGTTAAGAAAACCAACGTGAGAGTGGTGGCAGCCACCAATGTCAACCTCCAAACGGCCATAGATAAAGGCGAATTCAGAGAAGACCTTTACTACAGACTCAATACGGTGCCAATCATGGTACCCCCTTTGCGTGATAGAGGTTTTGATATTGAGCTACTTTTTATAAAATTCACTAGTGATTTCGCAGAAAAAAACCTCATTCAACCGGTGGAACTTACCGAAGAGGCACGTGCGATGCTCCGAGTTTTTAGGTTTCCAGGAAACATTAGGCAACTAAAAAATATTGCAGAACAGATAACCATTCTTGAAAATGACCGAATAATCAACAGTCAGATTCTGGAAAAGTATCTTCCAAAAAGTCAAAAGTCAGGCTTGCCAGCTTTGTTAAATCCGCAAGATTTGGGTGGGTTGAACGATTACACGGAGCGGGAATTGCTTTATAAAGTGCTTTTTGACATGAAAAAAGATATCACCGAACTCAAGAAATTGGTTTATTCCTTAATGTCAAACGATGGCATGAGTACCGCAGCAGAAAATCTAAAACATGAGATATTCAAAGATGTCATGACTGAACCACCGGTGGTGTATGCCAGACCAACTATTACCGAAACTGATCCGGTGTATCCTGTTTATAATCAGCCATTAAGTGAGAATTTTATAAAGATTGACGATTATCAAAAAAACCGTGAAAACGTGGAGGATATCAGTCATGAAACAGAGGAGGAGTCGCTGTCGTTGGAGAAAAACGAAAAAGATATGATTATTAAAGCTCTGAAAAAGAATAATTTCAAAAGAAAGTATGCGGCCATGAGCCTTGGAATATCTGAACGTACCTTGTATAGAAAAATTAAACAATATGACATCGAAGATGAAGATTAAGTGCATAAAGCAGGTGTTTCTTGTCGTAATTTTGGTTGGTTTTATCTCCGGCTGTAAAATATATTCGTTTACAGGTACTACGCTATCACCAGATTTGAAGACTTTTTCTATTCAAAACTTCCAGATGGCTGCGGCTGGAGGACCACAAAACATGAGTTTGACTTTCAACGAAAAACTCAAGGAATATTATCAGCGAAACACCAGCTTGAAGTTTAAAAATACGGACGGAGATATTCATTTGGAGGGTTCAATTATTGCCTACGAAATTACGCCCGTCTCTGCCACGGCTGGAGACCTCGCGGCCATGAACCGTCTGACCATTACGCTTGAGGTGAAGTTTACAAATAAAACCAGCGAGCAAGAAAGCTTCGAAAAAGAATTTAGTTTCTACCAAGATTTTCCGCAAGAGCAGTCTCTCACTCAGGCTGAACCTATATTGGTGCCCAAAATACTTGATCAATTAATTCTAAATATCTTTAACTCTACTGCGGCCTCATGGTGATTTCTCCTGAAATTTTCAACAACCTCGTTCTGAAGAAAGACTTAAGTGATGCCGAAGCCATTGATTATCTAATATCCGTTTGCAAGGCTTATCCTAACTTTATGCTGCCCCATATTTTGTTGCTCAACTACGAGCCAGACTTCTTCCATAAGGAGTTTTGGGAAAAAGGTGAGGAGATGTTTTTGAGTTCGAAAAATAATTTGAATGCGTTCATGGGCAAAGAAAGCGTGGAGGAAAGGGTGATTTTAAATAAAATAAAAAACATTAGTTTAGTGAATACCGTAGATCAAAAAGTCATTCTTCTGCAATACCTCTCCAAGGATGCACCGAAGTTTATCTAATAAATTCGCCAACATTTCAGAAAAAAAGTATGGTTAGTGTTGAAAAAATACTAACTTTGCGGTTCTTTTAGAAAACAATAAGAAAATTACAAAAATGATAACAACTATTCTAGTTCTGATGATATTGGTGGCTTTATTACTTATCATCGTTATATTGGTTCAAAATCCAAAGGGTGGTGGTATTTCTTCTGAATTTGGAGGAAGTTCAACCCAGATGTTTGGTGTACAAAAAACAGGTGACATTTTAGAGAAGTTGACTTGGGGATTTTTTGCATTCTTGTTAGTTGCGGCCTTGGGTACGGTTATTTTAACTAAAACGGTGGGTTCGTCAGCCACTACCGATAGCGACGTAAACGTAGAAAAAGCAACTGCAATGCCTACTGCACCTCCTGCAACGGCTCCAGTAACAGCACCAGCCACTACGCCAACTCCAGCAAAGTAATTTTATGCTAGTATGATATATGAAAGACATCCTTTGGGGTGTCTTTTTTTTGGTGTTTTTTTGTGAAATGTTTTTTACACTAGAACTTTACGGCATCAGCCGTACGTCCTCCAATCAAACGCAACCTCTCCACATAAGAGAGACTTGGAATTCGTACCTAAATTAAACGAATTTGATTTTTGATTTACGATTTTTGATTTAATTAACTAAAGTTTCGGAGGAGAATAAAAGACTAATAATCAAACTCTTACAAAACAACAATTGACATTAATTGCTAATTATCAACTAGTTATGATTTTTAAATTAAATACTAATTGTTCCTTATATTTTTTGTGTAGTCCGTTGTAAATTTCGACACCACAATTTTTTTAGGGTGAAAAATGCCAAGTTCGAAATTTACAGGCGGACGGCTAGTCAGGATCATTACACAAAAAGTGTTTTTTTTGATTCTTTTTTTTCGAAAAAAAAGAATGCCCGCCTGGCAAGGCACACAAAGTATATAAATTCGACAATTTTTAACACCGAAACTTTAGTTAATTAATATAAACAAACGTGGCGACGGAGTGTTGACGCACAAAACGCATAATACATGAAAAAAGTAAGTGTGATTTTATTTGCCCTGATTTTCGGATTGGCAACCGCGGGTTATTCTCAAACTTCTAGCAATTTCTTTGAAGGGAAATGGACGGTTTTGGTAAAAGGCACTCCGGAAGGTGACGCCACCGTACCGATGCGTTTTGAAACCAAAGACGGAAAAATGAAAGGCTATTTCACGGCCAAAGGTGACCAAACGGAAACCGAAATGGCATCAGCCGAAGCAAAGGGCGATGAGCTGAATATGGCATTTACCATTTCGGGCTATGATATTGTCTTATTGATCACTAAAAAGGACGAAGATCACGCCACAGGTAAACTTATGGACATGTTTGAGGTAGAAGCTACAAGAGTAAAGTAAAAGTTTTCATATTATCAGAGGAAGTCAGGCAATTTGCATGGCTTCCTCATCGATTTGCAATGCATACCTTTTTCTAAACGGCTAAGGTATCATGCGAGCCATTTACTCGGAATCCTAAGCCAATAACAAAGAGTGTTTATATTTAGGTAAAACAGGAACACTTATACTGCAAATAAGCTTTAGGCAAAATTAGTAACTGACGAACAGATTTAAGGCTGTTTAAAAGGGTTACTTGGGATTAGACAGGAACGCCCATTAGATCAACCTAGTTTTGGGTAGTAAATCTTGGAGTTTTAGAGGGAAGTAAAATGAGTTTACCCTGAGAGGTCTGTAAAATAGTTGGGAGGATTAGACAAGCGAAGCAGTCAATCAAAAGCTTTATATAGTAGTCACGGGTCAACCGGTAGTCCGCTAGTAGGAGTGATTAAGTTTCTGTAATTAATACCGAGCTAAGGGCTGAATTTTCAGAATAGTTGCAATACAATAGCTCATTTCAATCTGACGTTGCTTCTCATTATTTAAAAATATGAGGTAAAGTCACGTAAAAAAATAGTTTCAAGTAAAGCCAAAAACGATTATAATGAAAACTTTTCAGTTAATTTTTTTCTCCCTAATACTTATATCGTCTCTGCAAGCACAAAATTTATCTATAAATAATTTGATAAAGCTAAGTCAACTTAATTCAACAGAATCGCAGAAGTTCTTATCAGATTATAAATGGGTACAAAAGGGAAGTACACAAAATGACCCCAACCTATCTTTGAGTTTTCAGTATTACGAAAATGGTGCCTTAAAAGGGCTTCTAACTAAAACATTTGATGAGAATTTGGGTAAAGTATTCTTATCATTTTTTGATAGGGTCAAGCTAAATATTTATGTTGATGAATTAAGAACACTGGGCTTTTCTAAGAAAAAATCTTATATTGAGGATGAAAAAATAATCGATGTGTACCAGAAAGGAAATCTTAGACTTGATATCCTAAGTAGACCAAATCAGCCTTTTGTTATAAGTGTTTCAGTGTCATTAGTTCGTGATAAATAGATATGCTAGAAATGTTAATATTCTTTATATCAATCAATTATAGGTTAATAAGTCTCAAGATATTTGAATAAAATTGAATAGTGGAGACTTTTTACAAATAGAGGCTACCAAACAATAATTACAAATCGAAGATATACTGTTTTCTCTGTAATTCTTCCAGACCAAATCAGAAAGATTAAAAACAGAGCAAAATTTGAATTATTCCAAGAAGTCAAAAAGAGAATGAAAATAAAAAGGGTGATGCAATTTTTCAAAACAGTTTGAACTGAAGTTTTTCTTTTAATTTCACAACTTTAAGCAGATCCTAGTTTAGTCTTCTATTTTTGTTTTCGATTGGATTTAATATCAATTTCCATCTATAATTTTATTTTATGACTGATAGTAAAACGTCTATTATCGTAGAGCGTAGCTAGTTTCCTAAGTTGTGCGTTTTCTCCAACATCTTCATTATCCGTAATCTTTGGCGTATAGCATACTTCCCGCATTTTGCGGGTATTGTCATGTTGTTTTTATTCAATTCTTTAGAAGTCGCACCATTATTTTTTGTTCATCTTCGTTTTTTTATGCTTACGATAATCGATGCATTACTGCTTTTTCTCTTTTAATTCAGTGTTATGGTCTCATTTTTACGGTCTAAAGGTATTTTTGATTAATTTGAGTTTTTAATTCTCTTATATCTTTTCGGATGGACAAATTGTTTGTGATAAAAATTCTTGTTGTTGAAGATAATACTATTTGGCAGTCGATAATCGAGATGGTACTCAGTTCTTATCCCCAATTTAAAATCATAGGTCTTGCTGACAGTGTTGAGAATGCCCATGAGTTTATTGATAATAATAAACCAGATATTATCATTTCTGATTTTCTTTTAGCCCAGGATACTGTTTTGTCTTCTACGGAAACTATTTTTCATAAATTCCCTACGCTATTTATCTCTTCACAAGATAATGAGGATTGTTTTAATTTGGCTATGTCTTGTTCAGACAGTATTTTTTTGGTTAAGCCTTTTCATTCTTTTAGTTTTTTATCTTCTGTTTTTTATCTTGCTAAACACTGCAATAGTTTAGTAGATGACTCGAAGTCTTTATCTTTTAGAGGTTTAAAAAGTGGTAGGGTCAAGATTAAATTTTCCGATATTG
>CAMCYZ010000019.1 GCA_945885545.1 Spirosoma fluviale | reverse complement strand
TTTTTGGATAATTTGTCTAGAAATGTGAGATAAAACATCGAGTATTGGTCAGACAAACGATAAAGACTTTCTCGCTTTAGTTTTTCGTGAGAGGCGTAGATTTCTATAAAACCCGATTTCTCCAATTCATCCAATATTTCGGAAAGCATTCCTCCGTTTTTGAATCTAGAGTTTTCAATGATTTGGTTTCTTGTCATCCCCATCCTTTTCTTTGCCAAGGTTTTAATGACTTCCACGTGGTTTTCATGATTGTCGAATAATGATGAAAACAGCCTTTCAAATTCATTTCGGAGATATCCTTCTTCCTCAAAACACACATTTTGAATGTTTTGAACTGCTGACAAACCTGGTTTTAACTGGTCGAGATACATAGGTACGCCGCCCATGGTCATATAAATTTGTGTTATTTGGTATCTGTTTAATCTTATTTGTTTTGAGGCCAAAAACTGTTCTGTTTCGTTTAAAGTAAATGCATGTAGATAAATCAGCTTCGTTATTCTGTTGTGTAAGCCGCCTTTGTCGTTAATTACTTTTTTTATCATCCATGAAGCTGCCGAGCCGCATATAACTACTACTATCTTTTGGTTTTCTGCCCAACTATTCCAAAACCAACCCAGCCCTTTAATAAAATCAGACCTTTTTGTGCCTAACCATGGCAATTCATCTAAAAAAATGACTTGTTTCTCCTTATTTTTTTGGCTTTCAAGGGCCTTAGCCAACATAAAAAATGCTTCTAACCATGAACCAGGCTTTTGGTTCAATTCAAAATTAGGGCAAAATTTGGCTATTTGAACCAAGAAGTTTTGAAGTTGCTCTTTTTTGTTTGCGTACTGAATTCCAGTAAGTTCAAAATTTATTCGGTTTTCATACACGCGTTTCACCAAATATGTTTTGCCTATTCGTCGCCTTCCTATCAAAGCCACCATTTCTGGTTTATTTGAAGCCAAAGCTTCCTCCAAATCTTGGATCTGATTTGTTCTTCCAATGACATTTTTCATCAATACAATATCTTATAATTTACTCAAAAAATTTACCCTATTCCGCTTTATCTATACAAATATATACAGATAAAGCGGAATAGCAAACTGTTAATCCGCTTTATCTATATAAAAACACATAGTTAAAGCGGATTAATAAAATCCAAGGGGAACAATTTATTTTTAAAGCTCCCCCAACATTTCTATTTTCTAAACAGTCAAGAAGTGTAGAAAACACATTCTAATTTTTAAATTCGGCAATTCAAATTATATTGCATTGTGAAAATCTTATTTGTTTACTGTTCGCTTTAAGCCAAAATCTATTTAACGCTTTATGAGCTTCAGACACACCTTAGTTTTGCTCTATTTTTTGTTTTTTGCCGTAAACTCGTCCGCATTTTATTACAAAGGCTATGTTTATGATGAGCAAAATAAGCCACTTCCTTATGCCTCTATTTTTATCAAAAACTCAACATTGGGTACCACCAGCAATAGTTTAGGAGAGTTTTCTATTCCTTTACAGACAGGCACTTACGAGATTGTGTTTCGGTATTTGGGATATGAAACCATGACCCGGAAAATCCAAATAATGGGTAATGATGTCACAGAGAATGTGTATCTCAAACCAAGTACTATTTTGCTTAACGAGGCCATTGTGGGTAATCAGAAGGAGGATCCTGCCATGACTATTATGCGTAAAACCATAGCTATGTCGGTTTTTCATTATAAAGAATTGGACAGCTATTCGTTTAAAACCTATCTGAAAGGCAACATGAAAATTATAGATATTCCGTTTGTTTTTGAGAAATTGGCCAAGAAAAACTTTATCGAGAAAAACCAATTGTATGTTTTCGAAAGTATTCACAAAATAGATTTCTCGCAACCGGGTAAACTAACAGAGCGGGTGATAGCCAAGAAAGATAACCTGCCGCCCACCTTAAAGAATAGCGTGGATATTTCTCTAGGGAGGTTTGAGTTTTATTCTCCTGATAATGAAACCTCGCCCGTAACAAAAAAAGGTGCTAAAAACTATCGGTATGAGTACTTGGGCTATTTTGAAGACAACGGACAGATAATCAACAAAATAAAGGTAATACCCAAAACCGAAGGCTATGACAGCGGTGTCATGAATATTGTAGATGGCACTTGGTATGTTCATAGCTACGATTTTACCTCTAAGGATGACGAGGGAGTGACAAGAAATGAAGCTATTTTTAACCCCGTGGATGGTGTTTGGTTTTTGTCAAACCGTAATGTGAGTGGTAGTTTTGAGAATTTCGGTGCTAAAATCGACCTCAAAGCTGTAATATCTGCTAAGGAAATTCAGCTAAAGAAGAATCCGAGATTTGCGACAGTGAAACCTGAAATAATTGATGAAAATATTTTTAAAGAAAAGGCAAAGGCTATTCCCAAAAACGCAACGGTAAAAAAAGAAGCTACGCTGAACGATTTGAAGAAACTGGCTAAAACCTTGCAAAAAGAGGAACAAAAATTGGGAGAGAATGTGATCAAGTATGATTTGGAAAAGAATACTATTGTAGATTCTTCAGCCACTGAAAAAGACTCACTTTTTTGGTTGATAGAGAGACAAGTGCCGCTGACCGCCATTGAGATTAAAGGGTTTCAGCAAGCAGATAGTATTTATGCCGTAAATTTTGAGGCCATTAACAAGAAAATTAAAAAGGATAGTTCGAGGGTTAAGAATGCAGAAAAATTGAATTTTATGCGTTTGTTTTCAGGCCATACTTATTCCTATGGCAAGACTTTGGATTCTAGTTCAAAACTTAGAGAACGGCAATTTAAACTAGGTAGTGTTTTTGAGGATTTTAGATTTAATGCGGTAGAGGGCTATGTGATTGGTTTAAACAGAATGGAATTTATCAAAAACAAAAGCCAAGACCATAATTTTAAAATAGGTATAAAGGCACATTATGTTACCCAACTCATGCGGCTCAACGGCGATTTGTATATGACGAACAACAAAAGCAAATCGAGTTTTGGTGCGGCAGTTGGCAGAAAGTTTCTGCAAGTAAACAATGAGATGCCCGTTTCTACTTTTACCAACGAGCTGTTTGCACTTTTTGGTGGCCGTCATGATGCCAAGTTTTATGAAAGGCGTTACATAAATTTGGACTATGTCTATCGATTTAACACGCAACTTTCGTTAAATAACAATTTGAGTGTCGAACAACGAGACGTCTTTGCCAATCAAGTCAATTACGGTTTTTTTAGGGATAGGGAGCCATTTGAACCCAATAAAATAAATCACCAAAATGGTAACGTTTTAGCGGCTGGTGATAAAAACAATCGTATTTTTTTAAGCAATACTTTGCAGTTTAGTCCGAATGCTCGTTTGACTAAAACCAACAATGCAACTAATCTCCTCAATGAAAACGAACCAATTTTTAAACTGAACAATACTTTTTCGTTTTTAGATAATGTTTTCGGAAAACTAGATTTTGAAGTTGCACATCGCATAAAAATAGGCTCTGGAAACATTTCGGCTAAGCTCAATGCTGGCTTTTTTTATGGGCAGACACCTGAAAGTATCTTAGATTATCAGCATTTTATGGCTAATCAGCTTGTAGTAAGTTCGCACACTGGATTTCGGGATTTGGCATACTACAAATATTCTTCAGACAGGTATTATGTTCAGAGTTTTTTAAGTTATGACCCCGAAAAATTCTTTCTTACACAGATGAAAAAAATAAGAAAATTTGGGATGTCGGAGTATGGTTTTGTTAATATCCTGAAAAATCAATACCTCGGTCACCAAGAAATTGGTTATGGATTGTCACTTTTCAGTAAGAAATTGTCAGCGGAGGTATTTGCTACCTTCGAAAACCAAACGTTTTTCTCTAAAGGGTTTAGGGTAATTTTGCCTATGAATGTCAAGAAATAAAGAGAGCTGATTTTAGGAGGAAGGTTTTTTTATCTAAAAACGATAAGTGCAGGTTTCTTAAAAGGTTGGTTGTTTTGGCATTTCTATACCGATCTTGCCATTTTTATTATGATTTTCCTGACTTGCCCACCTATATGGTTCGGGCCTTTTTGGGAGTGGATATTTGGCGGTAAATCTGTAACACAAGCACTCAGCTTTGATGCAGCGGGAATGATTTATTCTGTGTATTTGTTTTTTCTGAAGTCTCGGCAAACCTGGGGTCTATAATATAAGCCAAGTGATGGATTTCGATAACTTCAATACTTAAAAAACCAAACTCATCTACTACTTTCCCAGTAATTTGATAGATTCCACGGCCCCTGAGAGGGTATTTGGCTGCTACGGGCGGAAAATGTACGGTGTCTATCCACTGCCCGCGTTGGTCTAGAAATGTACCGAACAGCATCCGTTCGCCTTTGGAGGTTTTTACCCGTTTGTGATTTACCCAATAGCCATACAACGTTATGACTTGGTTGATATGCTTGGGCATGTCCTCTGCAAAATGCGTTTGTGGAGGTGTTTCAAGAAGCAAGTCAAAAGGGTCGCAAAGCGGATATCCGAGGAGTTCTATTTGATCAAAAACGTCTTCTAGCTGACTAGAGGTAAGCTTTGGCAAGTTAAAGTTTTTGGGTGGTGTTCTGAAAAGTTCCTGTTGTATGGTTTTCGGAGGTGTTTTGTTGAGCCTAAAATGTGCTTCCCAAAGTAGGGTGCGTTTGTTGATGCCCGTAAAGTCAAAAGCTCCAATGCGTAGCAATAGGTCTATTTGTTCTATGCCGATGGTTACCCGATCTAAAAAATCGGTAAGACTCGTGAAAGGGCCGTTTTGGTCACGTTCGGCTATGATGGCCGAAATGAGTGCGTCTTCTATACCAGACAAAAACTGAAACCCGAGATAGATTTTTTTGCCGACGATGTGTGTTTCTACACTGCTGAGGTTTATCTGTGGCGAAATAATCTCTCCTCCGTGCAGGCGGGCCTCATTTATGTAGGTTTCTACACGATAAAATCCACCACCGTTGTTGAGCACGGCCACCATAAACTCCAGCGGAAAATAAGTTTTCAGAAACAAACACTGGTAACTTTCTATGGCGTAGGATGCTGAGTGACCTTTGGCAAAAGCGTAGCCTGCAAAACTCTCTATCTGATTCCACACTTCATGGATTATCTTTTCGGGATGCCCCATTTTTCGGCAGTTTTCTATAAACTGCTCATTCACCCTTCGGAACTCGTCTGTTGACCTAAATTTGCCACTCATGCCACGCCTCAGCACGTCGGCTTCTGCTACCCCAAGACCCGCAAACTCATGAGCTACTTTTATGACGTCTTCCTGATATACCATCACGCCGTACGTTTCTTCCATGAGGTCCCACATAATGGGATGGGCCTGTTTACGTCGTTCGGGGTTGCGGTGCCTGAGTATGTACTCTCGCATCATGCCGCTCTGAGATACCCCAGGCCTGATAATGGAGCTAGCTGCCACCAAAGCCAAGTAATTATCTACCGAGAGTTTTTTGAGCAACATCCGCATGGCGGGAGACTCTACATAAAAACAACCGATACATTGGGCTTGGCTTATTTTGGTATTTATGAGGGGGTCTTTCATAAATGGTCTGGTGTCATGTATGTCAAAATCAGGAGCATTTGGTTGATTTTTTTTGATGATTTCTATGCTGTCCTTTATTTTGCTTAGGCCACGTTGTGCCAAAATATCATACTTGTAAAGGCCCACGTTTTCTGCAATAATCATGTCGAACTGTACCGTAGGGAAGCCCTTGGGTGGTATGTCAGTAGCTGAAAAATAGTGCATCGGTTTCTGAGAAATCAATATACCGCTTGAGTGAACACTCAGGTGGTTGGGCATGCCATGGATTCGTTGGGCGTATCGTAGGATGAGTTGAGAGGTGGCATCGAGCTTATCATAAATAAATTTACCTTCACTTAGTGCATCTAGCTCGTGCTTGGGCAAGCCAAAGACTTTGCCCAGTTCTCGCACCGCACCGCTGTGTTGGAAGGTATTGTATGTCGCCAGCAGTGCCACTTGGCCTGTTTTACCAAAGCGTTCAAAAATATAGCGGGTGACATCTTGGCGGTCACGCCACGAAAAATCTATGTCAAAGTCAGGAGGGGAAGTTCTGAAAAGATTCATAAACCGCTCAAAATACAGGTCAAGTTCTATGGGGTCAACGTCGGTGATGTACAACAGATAGGCCACAATACTGTTGGCTCCGCTGCCACGGCCTACATGGAAGTAGTTCATGCGTTTGCAGTATTGGATAATGTCCCAGTTTACCAAAAAAAATGCTACGAAACTCATTTGGATTATGGTGTCTAGCTCTTTTTCTATGCGGCGGGAGATTTGTTCTGTTACAATATCATAGCGTTTTTTTAGCCCTTCGTTTACTTTTTCTCGTAGCAGAGCCATGTCTTCCTCGGGGCTTTGGGTGTAGGTCAAAAGGTTTTGGTGTGGGCGTTTGGGCGAGAAGTCAAAATCTACCCGACAGGTATCGAGTAGTTTTTTGGTGTTTTCGAGCAAAAACATATAGTTTTCTCCACCCGTATTGGTGAGGGCGTTTTCTAGGTTTTCTACAAAGGTTTCACTAGGAAGTGCCTGTTGTTCAAGAGGTAATTTGCTGAGCAGCATGTTCTTGTCTATCGATCTCAGTAGACGGTGAACATTAAAGTCGGTTTTGTTTCTGAATGTCACCGGATGCAGCAGCACGAGTTTGTGGGTATAAGCACGCCATTCAGAGGAGTGAAAATAAGTTAGGTCCTCAAAGTCGAGACCAAGGTATTCGTGATCTTCAAAATGCTTTTTATTGTGTTTTTTAACTTGTCTATAAGGATAAATAACCTGCACGTTCTTAAATAGCGGAGCCAACTCAGGGATGTTTTTCTGAGCGTGAGAATGTTCCGATAGCCAAGCGTTTATTTCCTGAAAACCAGCATTGTTAATTGCCAAAGCCACATAAAGCTGTTGGGCATTATGCCGAAAATCAACACCAATTACTGGCCTTATTACGCCTCTAGCTTTGGCCAATCGCACGAAATTAAGGCAGGCGGAGGTATTGTTGATGTCGGTCAGTGCCAATGTTTCTTGGCCAAATTCTATGGCCAATCTGAGCAGCTCGTCCTCAGAAAAGGTGCCATATCGTAGGCTGTAATAAGTATGACAGTTGATATACATAAAAAGCGACCGTTTGTGGTTTTGATAAGTATTTATATGGAGCGATGTGCTAATACCATCGGTGGTTCGCCTGAAAACGGATTGCCCATACCGCCAATGTTGGAGGCTCCGAAGGTGGAGGCCCGCATAACGCTGCGGCTTCCGAACCTGTTGCGGATTTTATCCATGCTTTCGTATAGATTGGCCGTTTTGCGGGTATCTTCAAAAAGGCTCATTTGGTAACTGCCGTAGGTGATGTCGCTGAATTTCACCCCCACCAGCCTCACGAGCATTCGGCGGTTGTAGAGGCTTTCGAAAAGCTCCATCACTTTTGGTATCATGATGTGGTCGGCAGACGAATACGGTATTCTGGCCTGTTTGGAGTAGGTCTGAAAGTCGGAGTAACGAATCTTTATGCCTATGCAGCTGGCTATTTTGCCACCTTGCCTGAGCTGATAAGTGAGTTGCTCGGCCATGGCCGTCACCAGTGTGCGTAGCTTGGCTATGTCGGTGGTGTCGCGGCCGAAGGTTCGCTCGTTAGAGATGGATTTTCTTTCATGAAATTCCACCACGGGGCTGTCGTCTATACCGTTTGATTTTTCCCAAATCGTCAACCCATTTTTTCCCAAGACTCGCTCCATCATTTCCATGGGCATTTTTTGCACGGTATGTACTTTTTTTATGCCGAGGTTACAGAGCGTCTGAAACATTTTTTCGCCTACAGAGGGTATTTTCATGATAGACAAGGGAGCCAGAAATGGCTTTTCTGTGCCAAAGTCTATTTTTATTTGATTGTTGGGCTTGGCTTCACCTGTGGCTACTTTCGATACTGTTTTGTTTATCGACAAGCCAAATGATATCGGTAGACCACTCTCTTTGATCACCTTTTGGCGGAGTTCGCTCGCAAATTTGTAGCAGCCAAAGTGTTTGTCCATGCCGGTGAGGTCTATGTAGAATTCGTCCACACTCGCTTTTTCAAGAATCGGCACCCGCTCGCGGAGGATGTCTGTCACCAGTCTGGATTCTTCGGTATAAACGCCCGCATTGCCTTTTATGACGGTGGCCTCGGGGCATAGCATGCGGGCTTGTTTCATGGGCATGCCCGAGTGTACTCCAAACCGCCGCACTTCGTAGCTCGCTGCTGATACTACGCCACGGTCGCCGGTGCCGCCAATCATTATTGGTAAGTCCTTGAGTTCGCTGTGGTGTTTGCGTTCAACAGACACAAAAAAGGTATCGAGATCTAAATGTAATATTGATCGTTCCATTGTATTGAAAAACATAAGTAAAGTATTCATTTTTTTCCTTCGACAACCATTGTTTGTCAAAGAGAGCATCAAATGTATTTCAATAAAATTTCTGCTACAAATATTAGTGTTGATTGCTAAAAAAATAAGAGTTCGTGAAATTAATATATTTAAAATATTGAAAATCAATAAATTATAAATATTGAAAAATAAAAGTTTATTACGAAAAACGTGAAGCGATTTGGTAAAATTTGTAGCAAAATCAGTCAAAAAGTATAGTGAAAATAGGAGAAAACATCTGCTGGTCAATGCCTCCCAAGAAGCTAACGAATTACGGTCATACTGCAGGTCGGACCTGCAAACATGCCTCAAAAATCAAAAAGTATTCAGCTTCTAAATCATCCATAAAGCTTGTGAAATAATATTATAAAATCTGCTGAATCGAGAAACGATTCAATTTATTTTAATCGGAATAAAAATATTTATTTTTACATTTACAAAACATTACTAAATACCAATGCCTGAAATATGTCGCTTCTTTGGAATAATTATTTATATGTACTTTAAGGATCATTTTCCGGCCCATTTCCATGCTGAATACAATGGTGGGGAGGCAATGTTTTCAATAGAGACGGGAAACATTATAAAAGGGGATCTTCCTAGAAAGCAAACCAGACTTATACAAGCATGGGTGGAACTTCATCAAGATGAATTAATGTTTAATTATCAAGAATCACTTAAAGACAACGGTGTTTTAAGAAAAATTCAGCCATTAAACTAATGTTTAATATGTTACCAAGAATTAATGAAATATTAGCTATTGAATTTCCTAAGGTGAAAACCCGCTGGAACAATCATGAGGTAAGATGGGTTAATTTCTCTAAAATTCTGACAGATTCAGACTTAAAAACAGTAGGGAATTTCTCAAAATTACTTAATAAAGAAATATTTTCGCAAGTAAAAACTGATGGCCGTACGCTATTTTGGGATAAAATGGCCTCAATTCAAGACTATGACGGAACCATAAAGCTAGCTCCACTAGATTTCTGCCCAGATGTATTGTATCAAAATAGTGAATTAGAAGTTTGAAGCGTTTTGTAAATCTTCGGGTAAAACCCGAAATACACCCGTGCTAAGGAAATATCCTTAGCACAGCAAGGATTAGAATAAAGGTTAATCCAATGATATACAGCTGTATAGGAAACCTCATTTACTCTACAAATATCCGAAACAGTAGAATGATTTTCAATAATTTCTTTTACCTTTTCTCGCTTGAACGATTCACTAAACCGACGATACCGACGCTCCTTAACCGTCATCGAAAAACCTTTTGTAATTTTTGCCATTTTATTCCATTTTTAAGTTTAATTTTAATCCTTAAAAACGGTCAATCTATTTCAGGCATTGACATTCTAAACCTTTTTCAGGTACAGCCTCGGTTCTTATCTTTGAAAGAAACTGTTTTCAAACCTTTTATCACACTATCATCAAAGCCTGTTTATATAATTTTGAGTACATATATGAACTCATTATTAATTCAAAGCCAATCTTTTAGGTGTTACGAAAGTTCAAATCTCTCTACAAAATTAACTTTCGGAATTAAAGTTTATCCGTTGTTGTTCTCCACGCTTTATATGACGTATGATTTTTGTTATAACGTATGATTTAGTGACCCAAGTAACCACGGAGTCGTCATATTTTTGATTAATTTGAAGTTCAACTTCGAGAACATCTCCCTTCGCAAAAGCTTCGCCTTTATCAATAAGTTCATAAAAACCTGGGTCATTTATTTTGGCAGTTATTTTATTTCCTTTATTGTAGAAATCCCATTTTAAATCCTTTTCAAAAGAAACTCTGATTACATGAAGAGTTGAAGCCTCTACGATTTGACGTTCGCCTTCTTGAATAATAGAAGATTTAGTTGCCATTGATGCGAAATCTTCTTTTTCAATCCTTATGTATGGTTTTTCATGTTTATCAGTAATCTCAAATGCCTCAATTGCTGGGTCGTTGTTTAGAACATCGAAATTTTGAGTTAAGGCATCTTTGATTGTTATATTTTTATCATAAAGTTCATAAATTGTACTATCTATTATTAATCTCTCATTATTTTGATTAATAATAATTACAGTATTTCCTTGCTCAATCTTCTCTTTTGGCTCTTTATCAGATAAAAACTTTTTTAACTCAATTAAACCAACTAACCCTCCAATTACCGCTCCTGCAAATTCAATATTTTCTTTAGTAAATAGATTTTTTAAGGTGTCAATTGCTGTTTCCAAAAGTTCAATATGAATCAAAAAACTACCTTTTTCTAATGCCTTTACCTTTATCTCAACTTTTTTACCGCTATTAAAATGATTATTTATTTGTTGGATAATTGTTGTTGTATGAATTAAGCTGCTAATCAAAACATTAGCATCTACCTGATGTTGTTGTCCATCAAATTTAATTTTAAAATCGTTTTCGATAATATTGTGTTGCATTTTATAAGACCGATTAGTTAGTAGCACAAAACTACATAAACAAACTGAAATTTAATGGTTTATTTCATCACCGAAACAACCTAGAAAGTTACAGCAGAGTTCCCAAAGAAACTCTGCTGTTAATTTATAGAACCTACAAATTTCCCTTCCGCATCTCCTTCACCGCATAATCAACTGCTCTGGCGGAGAAGGCCATGTAGGTTAGCGATGGGTTTTGCGTAGAGGTGGAGGTCATGCAGGCACCGTCGGTCACGAAAACGTTTTTGCAGGCGTGCAGCTGGTTAAAGCCGTTGAGCATCGAGGTTTTAGGGTCTTTGCCCATACGCACGCCGCCCATTTCGTGTATGTCAAGGCCAGCGGGCTGTTTGCTGTCGTTGGCTCTGATGTTTGTAAAGCCCGCCATCGTAAACATCTCCGTCATCTGCTCTATGTAGTCTTTCACCATTTTTTCGTCGTTGTTGTCGTAGTCCACCGATATACGTAGTTGCGGCATGCCGAATGGATCCTTGAGGGTTTTATCGAGAGCCACAAAATTGCTTTCTTTAGGTATAGTTTCGCCCATCATGTGCGAGCCTACGCTCCAGTTGCCATATTCTCTTTTGGCCAAATTGTCCTTCAGCGTTTCGCCCAAGCCTTCGTTTTTGTTCCACGACATACGGTTGGCTCCAAAACCCGCCGCATAGCCTCTTAAAAAGTCCGTTTCTTGTTTCAGTACGTTTCTGAATCTTGGTATATACGGGCTATTTGGGCGTTTTCCTTCGGTCGTTTTGTCCAAAAATCCCTCGTATTCGCCCGATACTCTGGCTCTGTAGTTGTGAAAAGCGACATATTTGCCCAACACGCCTGAGTCGTTGCCGAGGCCGTTAGGGAAGCGTGCCGAGGTGGAGTTTAACAATATCAAGTTGGTATTGATGGCTGCCGCATTTACAAATATTATTTTGGCATAATACTCCGTCATTTCCTTGGTGTTGGCGTCTATCACCCGCACGCCAGTGGCTTTGCCGAGTTTGTCGTCGTATATGATCGAATGCACCACACTGTCAGTTCTTAGCGTCATTTTTCCTGTTTTCATGGCCCACGGAATGGTGGAGGCGTTGCTGCTGAAATATCCACCATAAGGACAGCCACGCTCGCAGATGGCCCGGTTTTGACATTGGGCACGGCCTTGGTCAAAGTGTATCTGATTCGGCTTGGTCAGATGAGCCGCACGTCCAATAATTACATGGCGGTCTTTGCCGTATTTTTGGGCTACTTTTTGGCTGAAATAATCCTCTACGCAGTTCATTTCGTGTGGTGGCAAAAAATCACCGTCTGGCAGGGTGTCTAATCCGTCTTTGTTGCCCGATATGCCTGCAAATTTCTCCACGTGGCTATACCATGGAGCCATTTCGTCATACGTCACGGGCCATTCTACCGCAAAACCATCACGTGCAGGACCTTCAAAGTCATACTTGCTCCAGCGTTGTGTTTGGCGAGCCCACATGAGTGACTTTCCGCCTACTTGGTAGCCTCTGATCCAGTCGAAGGGCTTTTCTTGTACATAAGGATGCTCTTTATCTTTCACAAAAAACTGCGTAGTGCCTTCATAAAAAGCATAGCATTTGCTGATGATGGGGTTCTCTTTCTTAAAGTCGTGGTTCAGCTGTCCACGGTGTTCAAACTCCCACGGCTGGGTCATGGTAGTTGGATAATCCACAATGTGTTTTACATCGCGGCCACGCTCCAGCACCAAGGTTTTTAGGCCTTTTTCGCACAATTCTTTGGCAGACCAGCCGCCGCTTATTCCTGATCCAACTACTATGGCGTCAAAAGTTCTTTTCTTTTTATCGGGTATAAACATTTTATTGAGGTACAGGTACACAGCCGAGGTATCTGCCTGGGGCAAACTCAAACTTGGCAATGTTGGTTAAAAAATATTCTGAAGTAGTGTAGGCTTGCACAGACAGCCTTTTGGTGGTATTAAAAAACCACTTTTGGTCTTTATCGGAGCTCATGTCGAGGCCTTGAAGCAAGTGTATTTTTTGCGGTTTTGAGCATTCATTGTAGGTTTTGCCATACAGAAGTTTCGAAATATCTTCCACTTTGCTCACCGCAACTTTAAACCTTTCCTTGTCTTCGGGCGAGTAAATGTCGGCCACTATGGTTTTAATAAACTTGGCAATTTCTAAAGTTTTAGCTCCAGGGGTATCGGTTTCTGGAATGATAGTTTCGGCTAAATCTTCAAGTAGGCTGTTTTGATCTAAACTCAATCCTAAATTGTCTTTTTTTATATTAGTCCCTGACCAACCATTTGCCCAAGCGGGCAGTGCAATAACGCCTAAAGCACCCAATCCGAGATTTGAAAAAACCTCTCTTCGTTTCATAGATAAATTAATTTGGTTGAATTCACAAATAAGTTTAAAATTATCAATATTTTTTCGAAATGCTTATTAAATGATTGAATAATTATATTTTCGGCTAAATTTGAGTCTATTATTTATCATTCATTTTTAGTCAACCTCATGAAAAAAATACTCTTATCCCTTATTCTTCTGCTCTCTAACGTGGCTTTTGCCCAAATAACCGCTCCCAAAAAAGAATGGCGGCAGCTTTTCAATGGCAAAAACCTCAAAGGCTGGGACATAAAAATCAGAAACTATGAGCTAAACGATAACTTTGCCAATACATTTAGTGTAAAAGACAAAAAGATAGTGGTCAATTACGACGGCTACGACAAATTTAATCAGCGTTACGGGCATTTGTTCTACAAAGAGACTTTTTCGTATTATAAAATAGCCACCGAATACCGTTTTGTAGGAAACCAAGCCAACGAGGGCGAAGGTTGGGCATTCAGAAACTCGGGCATCATGGTTCACGGCCAGCCAGCCACAAGTATGCTCAAAGACCAAGATTTTCCAGTATCGATAGAAGTGCAGCTGCTCGGAGGTAACAGCGACGGCAAACCAAGAACAACTTGTAACCTTTGCACGCCAGGTACGAATGTCGTGTATGAAGGAAAATTTGACACTCGTCATTGTATCAATTCAAAGTCGAAGACTTTCGACGGCGACCAATGGGTGAGGGCAGAAGTAGAGGTCTTGGGCGATTCATTGATAAGGCATTATATCAACGGCGAGTTGGTGATGAGTTACGAAAAACCAACGATTGGTGGAGGTGTGGTGAGCGGATTTGACCCAATCTTTAAGCCAGACGGCAAGCCGTTGACAGAGGGAAGCATCTCTCTACAAAGCGAAAGCCACCCGATAGAATTCAGAAAAGTAGAGATACTCAACCTCAAAGGCTGCATGGACCCGAAAGCCAAAAACTTCAAAAGCCATTATGTAAAAGAAGATAACGAGGCTTGTAAGTATTGAAATGTTGAATTTAATTGTTAATTTGGTATTCTAAATAGCTAAAAAGAATGGATGCATTAAGGCAAACACTTATCCCTCATGAAGGCAAACTGACTATAACCTTACCAAAAGGGTATACTCAAAAAAAATTTGATGTTATTATTTTGCCGATAGATGAAAATCAGGAAAAAAATGCTCTCATTGAAAAGATGAATTTACTGATAAGTTACTTGCCAGGAAAAGAACCTGATATCACTGATGAAGAAATCATGAACGAAATTAAGGATGTGAGAAAAAGTCGTTATGAAAATAGTAATTGACACGAATATATGGGTTAGTCTAGCTATTGGTAGTAGGTCTGTCACAGAAGATTTGATTAGTATTATTGAAAATTCAGAAGCAGTCATTGTAGTTAGTGAGGAGCTTTTGGATGAAATAACTACAACCTTAGCAATCCAAAATTGAGGAAATATTTAACTCAGGAGAGAACAAATCAGCTTTTTTCTATTCTTAATAATAATTGCTTTTTGGAGCAATCAATCTCAAATAAAAGATATTGTAGGGACGAGAGAGATGATTTTTTGATAAATTTAGCTTTCGATTCTTCATCACAGTTTTTAATATCGGGAGATTTGGATTTGTTGATTTTAAATCCAATTGATAATTTAGAAATACTTTCGATAAAACAATTTTTAGAATTTCTAAAATAACATGTTCCTCGAAACCTACCGATTCGAAAAAAACGATTATTATATCAGTACAAGTACAGATAAAACTCTGCTGGATTTTGAGGTGATTCATGGTTACCTTAAACGCTCTTATTGGTCTGAAAACATTCCGCTCGAAATAGTCAAAAATGCGGCAAAATACTCTGTTATTTTTGGTGTTTACACATCTGAAAACGTGTAAGTGGGCCATTGCAGGGTTGTTATAGACTAATCTTCTTTTGCATATTTGGCAGATGTTTTTGTCTTAGAAGAACACCGTGGAATTGGTTTGTTAAAGTTTCTGCTGGAATGCATAATGGGAATTCCGGAGTTCAAAAACCTCATAATATGTCCATTGGCTACTACCGACACGCACGGACTTTATCGCCAGTTTGGTTTTGATGCTCCCTAGTTTTCAGAGAAAATTATACAGATTTCAAAGCCCGATTTGTATAAAAGTATGGTATAATAATTAAAACTTTTCTGCCTTGTCAGTTGGAAACCTTTTGCATTAGAATTCGCTTAAAAACTTATAAGTATTTATTGCAATATTTTACTAAGTTCCGAATGGTATTTTTCAAATACCGCCAAATTTTTATGTTTACCATTTTCTATTGTAATCAATTTACAATCAATAATCTTTGAAAGTTTTTCGCCTGATGAATAGGGTACAACAGCGTCTTTGGTGCCATGGAAAATGGTAATTGGCATCACTACATCTTTTATCCATTCATTGCTTGAGAATTTGTACTTTATAAACTTCTCAAAAGAGACAAAAGGCAACCAAGACTTGCCTACATCGGCCATATTGTAATAGGGTGTCTCTAAAATTAAGGCATCGGCTTTTCGGTTTTTAGCTACATAAGTTGCCACCCCTGTTCCAAGTGATCGGCCATAAATAATTATCTTCTTTTCAGTATATTCGGCTTTCATTTTATCAAAAAGAAAAACCGCATCATTTAAAATCACTTGCTCTGAAAATTTTCCTGAACTTTTGCCAAAACCTCGGTAATCATAGAAAAAAACATCGTAACTAAATTTTGTAAAATCCGCAGAATGCCTTCCCCACCTTTGCAAATTGTCAGCATTGCCGTGGTTATAAAAAACTAGGCCTTTTGAGTTTTTTGCCCTAAATAAAAGACCATTAATTTGAGTTTTGGTTTGAGGCGAAAAATTAATTTCCTCAAAAGGCTCGTCAAATTTGTAAACATATTCTTTGGGCAACTTTATAGGATGCAAAACGACAATATCTTGAAAAAACAATACTATTATGACCAAAAGAAAAGATACAATTATCAGAAATTTAAAGAATTTCAACATTTTTGAATTTAGGTTTATTAAAACCAATTTTTACACTAATTTAGGGATTATTTTAAAATCAACCTTAAAGAAACTACCATTCCTGAGTTAATAGAATCAAAGAGAAATAATTCCTTCTTTGCGTAATAGTGACTCAGCGGTAAAATTAAATTTATGAAATTAATTGCCTCCATTGACCAAGGCACTACGAGTACACGATGCATTTTTTTTGATAAAAAAGGAGAAATCGTATCGGTAGCCCAAAAAGAACACGAACAGATTTATCCGCAGCCCGGCTGGGTGGAACACAATCCTGAGGAAATCTGGAAAAATACCCAAGAAGTTATAGCCCAAGCTCGTATAAGAAAAGGCATAAAAATAGAAAATATCGTTGCGTGCGGTATTACCAACCAAAGAGAAACCGCTGTGGTTTGGAACAAACGTACAGGCAAAGCTTATTATAATGCCTTGGTTTGGCAAGATACCCGCGTAGGTAAAACGGTAGAGAAACTGGAAAAAGAAATCGGTAGCGACTGGATAAGGGCAAAAACTGGACTTCCATTGGCAACCTATTTCAGTGGATTAAAGATACAATGGTTGCTTGAAAACGTAGAAGGTCTTCGTGAAGATGCCGAAAAGGGAGAGGCCATTTTCGGTAACATGGATACTTTTTTGGTGTGGAATCTGACCGGCGGTATAAAAGGCGGAATCCATATTACTGATGTAACCAATGCATCCAGAACCCAGTTGATGAATCTTCAAACCCAAACTTGGGACGACGAAATTCTTCAGAAATTGAATATTCCCAAGGCTATGTTGCCAGAAATAAAACCTAGCAGCATGAAATACGGCGACATTACGGCTGAGCCTTTGGCTGGTGTTCCGATTGCAGGAATTTTGGGAGATCAACAAGCGGCCTTGGTTGGCCAAACTTGTTTCAAGCCCGGCGAGGCTAAAAATACTTATGGTACCGGTTGTTTTATGTTGCTCAATACGGGCGAAAAAGCCATTCCATCCAAATACGGCCTTTTGACAACTGTGGCCTATCAATTTGAAAACCAGCCTGTTCATTTTGCATTAGAAGGTTCGGTGGCCATAACAGGAGCTTTGGTACAATGGGTGAGAGACAACCTAGGTTTGATAAAAGAAAGCAGCGAAATACAGACTTTGGCGGAGGCCGTAGATGATAACGGAGGAGCTTATTTTGTACCGGCTTTTTCAGGATTATATGCTCCTTATTGGGAAAATTCTGCCCGTGGAGTGGTGGCAGGTTTAACTAGATATGTAAACAAAAATCACATTGCGAGAGCTGTTTTGGAAGCTACAGCTTACCAAACGCTCGATGTATTAGAAGCGATGGAAAAAGACGCTGGTATAGAAATAACCTCGCTCAGAGTAGATGGCGGCATGACAGTAAATGAGCTTTTGATGCAGTTTCAGTCGGACATGCTTAAAGTGCCTGTCATCAGGCCAATGATGATAGAAACCACAGCACTCGGTGCAGCCTATGCGGCAGGTTTGGCAGTAGGATATTGGGAAAATTTTGATGACTTGATAGCCAACTGGGGCGTGGACAAAACTTGGATACCTAAAATGGACGATACTTTGAGAGAAAAAAACTTTAAAGGTTGGAAAAAAGCTATTGAACGTTCGTTAAACTGGGAAGACTAAGATGCAAAATAAGATAAAACAAAAATGGGCTAGGGGTGAAGCCGTTACCAATGCTTGGATAAGTACACCCAGTTCGTGGTCGGCTGAAATAATGGCAAGCGTAGGTTTTGATGTGATGACCATCGACGCTCAGCATGGTTTAGCACCTGACTTGACCACCATGTTGCCTATGCTCCAAGCTATGGAAGGTAGCGGAACAGTGCCTTTTGTACGTTTGCCCGACAACAACGCAGCTTATATTATGCGTATGTTAGATGCTGGTGTGGTGGGCTTGATATGCCCGATGCTCGATACTGCCGAAGAAACTGCCGCATTT
This sequence comes from Spirosoma fluviale, assembly GCA_945885545.1. Classification (GTDB taxonomy): domain Bacteria; phylum Bacteroidota; class Bacteroidia; order Cytophagales; family Spirosomataceae; genus Leadbetterella; species Leadbetterella lacustris. The sequence goes on along the minus strand of CAMCYZ010000019.1, from coordinate 13,429 downwards.
GTGAGAGCCGCCAAATATTATCCAAAAGGCAACAGAAGTCTCGGGCCTACCCGCTCAAACGTGGTGTATGGAGAAGATTACGCCAGTCATGCCAACGATTTCACCATAACGCTGGCGATGATAGAAACGCCCGATGCTCTTAAAAACATCAGAGAAATGGCCAAAGTACCAAATTTGGACGGCTTTTATGTGGGGCCATGGGATTTGAGTATGTCATTGGGTTATGATAAACTCGCCGATTTTCAGGACCCAAGCTTTTTGGCTATTCTCAAAGAAATATTGGCAGTAGCTACTGAGCATAATCTCGTAGCTGGTATTCATGCCGCTACACCTCAAAATGCACGTCTATTTGCCGACTTAGGCTATAAATTTGTGACAATGATCAACGATTCCTCTGCTTTAAAAGCCATAGCCAAAACAACCCTTGCAGAGTTTGAAGGTTCAGGAGAAAAAGGGAAATTAGGAAGTTATTGAGTTTTTAACTTTCAAGAAAATTTTAATCTGGAGAACGTAATCTCTAAATTTATATGAATTTGGGGATTACAATTCCCAACTTTAGTATTTCTTCTTAAAACCGCCTTTGCTTGGTGGTTTTTTCGAGTTACTCTTTGCTTTAGTTTTTGGAGCTTTTTCCTTGGCTTTCTCTTTGGCTTTGGCCTGAGCTTCTCTGAGTTTTATAAACTTCTGATTCTTTTCTGATTTTTCGTGGAAAGCTCCTCTGAAGTCAGGGTCTTCTTTTTTACGTTGCTCATCCATTTCACGGAGCATTGTTTGGCTTTCTTCAAACTCCGTTTCTTCTATACGTACTTGAGTTGGAAGTTCAAGAACGGGCACAGTTGTGCGTATGATTTTCTGGATTTTATTCAAATGATATTCTTCTGAGGGCAACAGAAAAGTGATGGCTTCGCCTTCTAACTTTGCTCGGCCTGTACGACCAATTCTGTGAACGTAGTCTTCATAAATAAGTGGGACATCAAAGTTTATCACGTGGCTCACTGCATTTACATCTATGCCTCTTGCTGCTACATCGGTCGATACTAAAACCTTTATTTTGCCCCCACGGAAGTCTTCTACGGCATTTATTCGGGTATTTTGGCCTTTGTTGGCGTGGATGACTCTTACACTATTTGCTCCTAAAACTTTTCTTTCCAAAAACTTAAAGACATTGTCGGCTACGGTCTTTGTTCTACAAAAAACCATTGCTCTGGTTATCACGTCAGAGTCGAGCAAATAGCCCAAAAGATTAATTTTAGTTTTAAAATTTGGCACGGGATAGACGCTCTGTGTAATGGTGCTAGCAGCCGTTGCCGATGGTGTAATTTCTATTTTCAATGGATCTTCAAGGAACTCCTCTGAAAGTTTTTCAACCCTCGGCTGGAAAGTGGCCGAAAACAAAAGGTTCTTCCTTTTGCGTGGTATAATCTCCAATATTCGTCGGATTTGCGGCATAAAGCCCATGTCCATCATTTTGTCGGCTTCGTCGAGTACTAAATATTGAAGGCTTCTGGTGTTGATTTCACCCAAAAGATACAAATCCATGAATCTGCCTGGGGTTGCCACTATGATGTCTATTCCTTTTTTGAGCGTTTCTATTTGTGTTTTTGGCCCTAAACCACCAAACAAAGCCACATGTCGTATGTCGGTATATTTTGCCAGTTCCACTATGGCAGCGTCAATCTGCATCACCAATTCACGTGTGGGAGCAAATACCATGCAGCGGGCATCTTTGCCTTGTGCATATTTGATTTTCATCAAAATCGGCAACAAGTACGCCGCCGTTTTGCCGGTGCCCGTTTGTGCAATTCCAAGCACATCGTGGCCTGCCAATATCAAAGGAATAGCCTTATCTTGAATCTCGCTGGGTTCAGTATAACCTAGGTCGTCCACAGCCATAAGCAGCTGTTTGTTGAGGTCAAATTTCTTAAAGGTGTTTTCCATAATGTACAATTTGGGTGCAAAGATACCAATAAAATAACGAATCGACTTAGATTTTACTCAAACCACCAGCCAGTTTCAGAGAAGTCAACACCAACATCTTCTTAAAAATTTATACTTTTGTCAAAACCAAAGCATCAGATTTGCCAAAACTCCGCAAAATAATACACATCGACATGGACGCATTTTTTGCGTCGGTGGAGCAGCGGGATAGTCCTGAGTTGCGAGGAAAACCCGTGGCGGTTGGAGGAAGTGCCGAGCGAGGTGTGGTAGCAGCAGCCAGTTATGAGGCTCGAAAATTTGGCGTAAAATCGGCCTTGCCTTCCAAAACAGCTAAACGTCTTTGTCCGTCCTTGATTTTTGTAAAACCCAGGTTTGATGCCTATAAACAAGTCTCTTTACAGATTCGTGAGATTTTTGCGGAATATACAGATCTCATAGAGCCGCTTTCGCTCGACGAGGCATATTTGGATGTTACCGAAAACAAAAAAGGTATAGAAACCGCCACCCAAATAGCATCAGAAATCAGACAGAAGATTTTCGACAAAACACAACTGACGGCTTCAGCAGGAATTTCTTTTAATAAATTTCTTGCAAAAACGGCCTCCGACATTAATAAACCTAACGGCCAATGTGTGATAAAACCCCGTCAAGCCGAGGCTTTTGTAGAGACTTTGCCCATTCACAGATTTTATGGAATTGGAAAGGTAACTGCCGAAAAAATGAAAGCGATGGGTATAATTTCCGGAAAAGAACTCAAAGAACAATCGCAAGAGTTTTTGGTGAAAAATTTCGGGAAAGTGGGTAAGTATTATTTTGAAATTGCCCGTGGACAAGACCACCGGGAGGTTGTTGCCGAAAGAGAAACGAAGTCAGTCAGCGTTGAAAATACTTTCACGCAAGACCTAGAATTGGTTTCAGAAATATATGGAGAACTCTACAAACTCACCGACTTACTTTTGGTCAGAACCCAAAAACATGGTTTGGTGGGTAAAACGCTAACAGTAAAAATAAAATATGCTGATTTTGAGTCTATTACAAGAAGTAAAACCCTTGAAAACGGGTATTTTCAGAAAGAAGAAATCAACAAAACTATCGATTATTTGGTAGAAAATCTCCTACCATTTCCAAAAGGTATCCGACTCTTGGGTCTTGGAGTTGCAAATTTTCTTAACGAAAAAACGGAGACAGGTAAACAATTGAATCTGGAGTTCTAAAAAATAAAAGTCCGCTCGTTGAAGCAGACTTTCAAATATTAATTTCTTAATGCCAAAGTTTGTTTACCAACAAACTAAAGCTCACTAAACCTTTACATTCTCCAAATCAAACAAATTGTTCAATACATCTATGAGTGTATCAGCCTCTCCACGCTTGCAGGCAGCTTTTAGTTGAAGTACAGGTAACTTTATGATTTTCTGCATCATGGCTGCAGTTACTTTATCCATTTTTTCGGCCTCTTCAGCACTCATAGTTTTTAAAAACCTCGACATTTCGTCTTGGCGAATCTGCTCCAAGCAATTTTTGAGTTTTTGAATCGTTGGCGACACCATCATCTCCTTTGACCAATTGGCCACTTCTGACACCATTTCAGCTATGATAGCTTTAACCTGAGGTATAGCGGCCTTTCTTTTTTCCAAAGCTTCGTCTGAGCGTTTTTGTATTTCGTCCAAACCATACAAAACCACGCCAGGAGTGTTCTCAACATCAGACTCTATGCTTCTTGGCACTGAAAGGTCGAATAAATATGTTATTGATTTCTTCTTGGCTAAAAATGCTGCTTTTACAATAGGTGAGTCTGCTCTAACCGAAGAAACGACTACGTTGAAGTTTTGTAGTTGCTCAGCCAAAGAAGTATAATCCAAAACTTTCATATCAAAAGACTCGGCTATTTCTACGGCTTTCTCCTTTGTTCTGTTACAAACACTTACATTCTTTATGCCTTTTTCAAACAAGGTCTTAGCTATATCTTCACCAATCTCGCCCAGTCCCAAAACCAAAATGCTCGGATTGGCCAACATCGGTAAGAAACTCTCCATTAAATCTATTGTGACATAGCTCGTTGATGCCGCTCCGTCCCTGAATGATGTCTCTTGTACCAATCTTTTGTTGGCATAAAAAACCGTGTGAAGTACTCTATGAATAAATGGCCCAGCCATCTGCATGTCTGCCGACCATTGATAGGCATTTTTTACTTGATTGATTATCTGTTGGTCACCAATTACTTGCGATTGCAGTCCAAGAGCAACCTCAAAAAGATAGTTGGTGGCATCTGATTCTTCATTGATTATCTCAAAATATTCTTCAATATCTGAAGAAGTCACTCCTTTATTGACCGCCAAAAGTTTAATAACCTCCAACGAAAGGTCTAAGTCTGACTTGAAATATACCTCTGTGCGGTTGCAGGTAGATATTACCAAAGCCTCGGCAATTCCAAATACTTCTTTAAGCTTCAAATAAAATGCTTTGGTTTCGCTTTCGTCCAAAGCCAAACGCTCCCTGATTTGTAGGGGTGCCTTTTTGTATGAAATTGAAACTACTTTAAAACTCTCGCTCATTGCCTTCTATTTGAAAAATTTCCTGCAAAAATACGCCTAATCTACCCTATATTTGTTATGACATTAAGCAGTTTTTGTAATTTAGAATTTTTCTAAATTAATATTTCTTGCCTTCAATTATGTATAACTATGGTAAAGTTTGGAGTTTACATTCTTAGACAGAATAATAATAACCATAAAGCGAAGAATATAAATTAAAATATGGATGAAAAGTAAAAGACTATTTCATGATTTATATGTAAACATCTCTACCAAGCGATTAATAGTCACCGCTTTGCTGCTTTTTCTTGTATTGGGTTTATTGTTTTATTTCAACGAAGTTAGAAAGTCTTTAGAAGACCGGGAAGAAAAATATGCACAACTCTATGCCGAAAGTATAAGGTTTACGATAGAACAAGACCCAGAAAGCGACTGCGACTATACTTTTGTGGAAGAAGTACTGTCGGCCAACGAAACAGTGCCGACTATTCTGGTAACTGGCGGTAGCCCTATGGATTACAGAAACATTCCTGAGCTAGACGATTCTACGAAAAAATTTACGCCAGATAAAAAACTGAAGTATCTGCTCGCTAAAATGGACGAAATGAAAGCCGAACATACGCCGATAGAATTCGTTGTGGGTAAAGACAAGGGCTATGTGTATTACAGCAACTCCACCATCGTTACCCAGCTTCGCTATTTTCCTTATATTTTGATTGTTACCTTTTTGATCTTCGGCTCTTTGGCGTTTATAGCGTATTCGTCTTCAAGAAAAGCCGAGCAAAACCGCGTATGGGTAGGCTTGGCCAAAGAGACTGCCCATCAGCTGGGTACGCCTATATCGGGCCTTATGGGCTGGATAGAGGTTTTAAAAATCAACCCCGATTTTGATAATTCAATTGGTGAGGAGATGCTAAAAGATATTTCGAGACTTGAGACCATCACCAATCGTTTCTCCAACATTGGTTCTGAACCTACCATGAAAGAGGAAAACGTGGGAGAACTCATAGAAACTACGGTGGAATATTTAAAAAAACGTATTTCTACCAAAATAAACTGGACTTTAAAAAATAATCTGGAGAAGCCTTACATTCACAAAATAAACAAAAATCTTATAGAATGGGTGGTGGAAAACCTATGTAAAAATGCAGTGGATGCCATGGGTGGAATCGGAAATCTGGCCATAGAAATTAACTCTAACACAGCTGGTAAACTCACGATGGACATTTCAGACACTGGCAAAGGAATGACCAATGCCATTCAGCGGAAGGTTTTTAATCCCGGGTTTTCTACCAAAAAGCGAGGCTGGGGCTTAGGTCTTACACTAGCAAAAAGGATAATTGATACTTACCACGGAGGACAGATATATGTGCTTAAGTCTGGGGCTGGCAAAGGCACTACTTTCAGAATAATTCTTTGAAAAATGCCTAATTTTGCGTATCATTATTCGTTATTTAGTCAATCGAATTTCTAAGCAAAAATTAATGTTTAGGTAATTCTATTTTTCGGAAATTTGTAAAATATTATATGCCAAAATTTAAAGATTTAAAAGTACAAAATGGGTAGTGTTACAGAAGGTGTAGTATCGTTTTTTAAAGATTTGCTCGACTTCAACATGGAAAGCGAATACAAATACAATCCTACTATAAAAGACCAAAAATCTGACAATAACATTGAGAAATCTGACTTTATCAGTCGCGATTTGAGTTGGATGAAGTTCAACGAGCGTGTGCTAGATCAGGTTCGAAAAACAGATTTGAATATATTCGAAAAGCTTAAGTTTATGGCCATTACGGCCTCCAATCTCGACGAGTTCATGGCTGTTCGATTGGGCAGCTTGTATAATTATATTGACTACGACAAAGAGAGAATTGATTACTCGGGATTGCGAGAGATTCAGTTCAGAAAAGTACTGCTCAATCAAACCAAACGGTTTATTGACGAACGCAATCGTATTTTTAGAGAAGATTTAGAACCTACTTTTGAGAAAAATGGATTTAGAATCATAAAATACGATAGTCTGAATGAGAAGCAATTAGATGAGGTAACTGACTTTTTTGAGAATACGGTTTACCCCATGCTGACACCCATGGTGTGCGACCATACCCACGCATTTCCAAACCTCTTGCCCAAAAGTCTGATTTTAGGAATCGTTTCTATAGAGCAACAAACCACGCTTTTCCCTGAAACCGAGGACAATAAAAAACTTTCGTTTGTGCAGATACCTTCCAATTTGCCCAAGTTTTATGAGTTTGAAAACGAAGACCTGATAGACTTTCTTCCAACAGAGGAAATCATCAGAAATCAGATAGGAAAACTTTATAAGAATGTAAACATAGAGTCGGTTGATCTTTTTAGAATTGTCCGTAATGGCGATTTCACAATCGATGAAAACGATGACGTAGATGCGGATTTTGTGGATGAGGTGAAGGAAAAGATTAGAGGCCGCCAGGCAGGTAGGGTGGTAGGCTTGGTAATAGAAACCCGTCCGTCAGAGTATTTGATGGATATCTTGAAGAAAAAATGGGAGATTGATAAATATAATATCCATGTAAACAATGAATTAATGGATTATACACGGCTTTGGCAAATCGTTAATCATGCCGAATTCAAGCCGCTGTTGCCTCCGTCGCCAAGTACTTTACCGGCTCTTAATTTCAACAGAGAACTCAATATTTTTGATGCTATAAAAGAAAATGATATTCTGCTGCATCATCCCTACAATAGTTTTGAGCCAGTACTTAATCTCTTGGAAAAAGCTGCTGATGACCCTAATGTGCTATCGATAAAATTGACCATTTATAGATTGGCTAAAAACTCCAGAATAACTTCGGCCTTGCTTAGAGCTGCCGAAAATGGCAAACATGTGTCGGCACTGTTTGAAATAAAAGCCCGTTTTGACGAAGAAAATAATATCAGAGAAGCAGAAAAACTACAGAAAGCAGGCTGTTTCGTAATATATGGTATAGGTTGGCTAAAAACCCACACCAAGTTGATGCTGATAGTAAGAAAAGAAGGTCCGAAAGTGATGCAATATGCTCACCTTGCCAGTGGGAACTACAACGAGGACACCTCGAAGTTGTACACAGACATTGGCCTTTTAACAGCCAACCAAGACTATACCAAAGACATTGCGGAGTTTTTTAATGTAATTACTGGACATTCGCAACCGGCTGGTTATAAGAATCTTATAACTTCACCCAAAAACATGCGGAACTCGCTAATTGCACAAATCAGAAACGAGGCCAATAATGCCGCTCAAGGATTAGCAGCAGGGATATGTATAAAAGTGAACTCTTTAGAGGACAAAGACATTATAGAAGAACTATATGCGGCATCGAATAAAGGCGTTAAAATTGAGCTGATTGTGAGAGGAATATGCTGTTTGAGACCCGGACGTAAAGGCTTAAGTGAGAACATTAGTGTGAGATCTTTGGTGGGTAATTATCTGGAACACGCCCGTATCATTTATTTCCATAACCAAGGCCAGCCGAGACTTTACGGAGGTAGTGCCGACATGATGGTCAGGAGTTTTGACAAACGAATAGAATCACTTTTTGAGTTTATCAACGAGGATATCAAACGTCACCTGATAAATATCTTAAAAGTAAACTTGCTGGACAACTGCAACACCTATGTTTTGCAAGAAAACGGCGAATATCAAACTATCAGAGAGGCTGAAAATCAGATAAATATCCATAAATACTTCTTTGATAAAGATAAACAAAGTATAGACCAAGGCAATTTGTTTTGAGATAAAATCGGATCAGATAAAAGTGCAGTCCTATTTGTAAGAAGTAGAACAATTTTCCTAAATTTTGAATTGTGGCCAAACCGTAAAGTCAGACCTGAAAATGTGCTGCTGTTTTTAAGGTCTGAACCACTCGCCACTGCGGTCAGACCGATAGGTCGGACCTGAAAATACATCAAGGTCTATTATGATGATTTATAGTTTTAGCAAGTAAAACTTGCCTTTCACCACAACACTGATAGAACCATCGTAGAGCCGGTTTGTTAAAATGATTTACAGTTTTAGCAAGTAATATTTGGCTTTTGACACAACGATGATATAAATACCCTTGGCCTCTTCACAACTGTAAAGAACAAAAAAAGAGCCACAAAAGCCCTTTTCAAAATCTCGATAAAAAAACTACAAACTAGGCCTCGCCCATCTGTCCACCAAAATTCATCGGGAACGGGACTGGGTCGTTGGATTGTCTGATTTCGCCAAAATTGGCTTCATATTTTCTGATATTGTCTTGCAGGGCCAAAAGCAATCTTTGGGCGTGTTCAGGCGTTAAAATCACCCTCGATTTTACTTTGGCTTTCGGTACGCCGGGCATCAGTCTGATAAAATCCACCACAAACTCTGAGTTGGAGTGGGCTATCATGGCCAAGTTGGCGTAAACACCTTCGGCCATTTCTTCAGACAATTCTATATTGATTTGATTTTCTTCTTCTTCCATCTTATTTATTCTTTATTCTAAAAATCAAAACTATGAAATGTTTGTTTATAAACGAAAATTTATCTCAAAATCTTACTTTAAGATTATTAAATGATTAATATTCGGAGCTGTTAAATAGGTTTTTCTATCTAAAAATGAGATTCTTAGCACATTTTGGACTTTTATCAAACTATTGCGACATTTTTGTTTTAAGTTTTGTGTTTTTTTCATAATTTTGCAGCCCGAAACCGGAATCAAATATTCCCGGTCGTAATCTGGATTAAAATATCCGTAAACAAATTACAAATAATGGCTCGCGATTTAAAATTTACAAGAAACATTGGTATTGCCGCCCACATTGACGCCGGTAAAACCACTACTACTGAGCGTATCCTTTACTACGCTGGTGTTAACCACAAGATAGGCGAAGTACACGACGGTGGTGCTACTATGGACTGGATGGAGCAAGAGCAAGAAAGAGGTATCACTATCACTTCTGCTGCTACAACAGTAGGTTGGAAATACAGAGACAACGACTACCATATCAACATTATAGATACTCCTGGTCACGTGGACTTTACTGTAGAAGTAAACCGCTCACTTAGGGTATTGGATGGTTTGGTGTTTTTGTTTAGTGCGGTGGACGGTGTAGAGCCACAGTCTGAAACAAACTGGCGTTTGGCCAACAACTATAACGTGGCTCGTTTGGGCTTCGTAAATAAAATGGACCGTTCGGGTGCTGACTTCTTAAACGTGTGTAAGCAAGTAAAAGAAATGTTGGGCTCAAATGCAGTTCCGCTTCAGTTGCCTATCGGTGGAGAAGAAAACTTCAAAGGTGTGGTTGACTTGATCAACAATCGTGGAATGGTGTGGAATGAGCACGACAAAGGTATGACTTTCCAAGAAGTGCCGATTCCTGAAGATATGTTGGAAGAAGTAGCTGAGTGGAGAGAGAATTTGTTGGAAGCAGTAGCTGACTACGATGAGACTTTGATGGAGAAATTCTTCGAGGATCCAAACTCTATCACGGAAGCCGAAATATTGGCTGCTTTGCGTGCCGCTGTTATTGATATGAAAATCGTACCTATGTTGTGCGGTTCGTCATTCAAAAACAAAGGTGTACAAACTATGCTTGACTTGGTAATGGCCTTGTTGCCGTCGCCATTAGACAGAGACGGTATTAAAGGTACTAACCCTGATACGGGTGCTGAAATCATCCGTCAACCAGATGCAAAAGAGCCATTTGCAGGTTTGGCGTTTAAAATCGCAACTGACCCATTTGTAGGTCGTTTGTGTTTTGTTAGATCATACTCAGGTACATTGCCTTCAGGATCATATATATTGAACAACCGTTCGGGTAACAAAGAGCGTATTTCTCGTATATTCCAAATGCACGCCAACAAGCAAAATCAAATCGACGCTCTAGAAGCTGGTGATATTGCTGCGGTGGTAGGATTTAAGGATATCAAAACAGGAGATACACTTTCTGACGAAAAACACCCTATCGTTCTTGAATCAATGGTTTTCCCTGATCCAGTTATCGGATATGCCATCGAGCCTAAGAAAACCGCTGACCAAGACAACTTCTCTAAAGCTATCACTAAGCTTATCGAAGAGGATCCAACATTGACAGTTGAAACCAACGAAGAAACTGGTCAAACTATCATGAGAGGTATGGGTGAGCTTCACTTAGAGATCATTATTGACCGTATGCGTCGTGAGTTTAAGGTAGAAGTAAACCAAGGTGCTCCGCAAGTGGCATTTAAAGAGACGTTTACTAAGACTGTTGAACACCGTGAAGTTTACAAAAAACAATCGGGTGGTAAAGGTAAATTTGCTGATATCGTGTTCGAATTCGGTCCAAGAGACGACGACGAGGAAGGAAAAGAGAAGAAAATCGGTTTGCAGTTTGTCAACGGTATCGTTGGTGGTGTTATTCCTCGTGAATTTATCCCTGCAATCGAGAAAGGCTTTAAAGAGGCTATGAAAACAGGTCCTTTAGCTGGTTTCCCTGTTGACTCATTCAAAGTTAGATTGTACCACGGTTCATTCCACGACGTCGATTCAGACTCATTGTCTTTCGAATTGGCCGCTCGTATGGGCTTCCGTGAGGCAGGTAAACAAGCAGGTGCTAAATTGCTTGAGCCAATCATGGCTCTTGAGGTATTGACTCCTGACGAGTACACTGGACCAATCACTGGAGACTTGAACCGTCGTAGAGGTATGATGAAAGGAATGGATACCAAGGCCGGATCTCAAGTAATCAAGGCTGATGTGCCTTTGTCTGAGATGTTTGGATATGTAACAGACCTTAGAACTATGTCTTCGGGTCGTGCTACAGCTAACCTTACTTTCTCTCACTACGATTTCGTTCCTAACAACATCGCCGAAGGTGTTATCAAGAAAGAAAAAGGAAATTAAGAGATTTTGTTTAGATTGTTATAAAAAGAGCAGCTCTCAGCAATGGGAGCTGTTTTTTTGTGCGATAAAATTCGTAGATTTGACTTTATCCTTTGATAAAATGATAATACCGATTGGTTGATTTGAGACTTCGAAGGATAGGGCAGAGGTTTATGTGCAGGACTGCCAGATTATCCCTGGTGGTTTGGTGTGGAAAATGAATATACTTTGAAAGGATTAATAGCCACTGGGCGTAAAGATTTGGTTTACAGCACAATAAACTTAATTCATGGTTTTTCGGAGAACACAAATGGCAATGGGAAAATTGTACACGAAGTTTCTACGAATGGTGTTGTTTTTAACCCAGGAAATGTAAACGAAACACCACAATTTGCATCCTTGATTTGGGAGGTCTTTTGTTGGACGGGCGATAATACTTTCTTGAAGAAGTATTTTCCAAGCATAGAAAAGGGATTAGACTGGCTCTTGAAGGAAAACGATAAGGACGGAAATCTTCTTCCTGACGGCTTCGGAATGATGGAAATACATGGCATGGATTCCGAGATGATAGATGTGGCTGTTTATTCTCAAAAAGCCTTTGCAGACGCTGCTAAAATGGCTTTGGTTTTAGGAAAAACGGATTTGGCTGTGCAATACCAATCCAAGGCTGAAAAAATAAAAGAAAAGATAAATAGGGATTTTTGGGTGGAGGAATTTAATTCGTACGCAGGCTTTATTGGAACAAAAAACAAGCCTTGTAACTTCTCAACGATGCCATCATCAGGGCCGATACATTGAAGAAACCTTGGGCCGTGGCCGAACTCCAAAGTTCTAAAAAACAAATAGAAACTTATTCTGACAGCGAAAAAAGAGGATTTGTGATGCATCACAATTGGGTGGTTAACACACCGATGGAAATGGGTATTGCAGATAGGGAGAAGGGTATAAGGGCTTTGAGACGGCCAAGAAATTTACAAATCCTTACGGTATGTTTGTGACTGGCATGGACCGTGATAAATCCGCTGGGTCGGAAGAAGGCTCGTTTGTGACCAATCGGAAAATATTTACTTACACAGGTGCCGTAATGACCTTACCTACAGGCGTGCAAGCCGTGGCCGAAAACAACTATGGCAGACCCGATGAAGCGTATTCTTTGCTCAAAAGAATGATGAAATCTTTTAGTTTTGCACTTCCGGGCTCTATTTATGAAGTTTCTCCAGATTTTGGAATGTTTTCTTAAGCTTGGAATATGTATGCTTTTGGTGAACCTATTATCAAGCAGTTTTTTGGAATAAAGCCCTTGGCTCACTTGAAAACGATACACATTTCACCTTTACTTCCTTCTAAACTTACTGAAGGTAAAATAGCTGAGGTAGAGATAGGAGATAATACAATCGGAATGAGTTTTACTCAAAAAACAGATACCCTAAACTTCGATATTTCTCAAAAAAATGGCAACTCGAAATTTATTTTCGCTCAGCCAAAAGGAAAATTTACTAAATGGAAGCTGAATGGAAAAGTGGTTACGCCTATTGTAATTGGTGAAACAGAAGTTATTGAATTTCAGGGATTAAAAAATTCCTTGATCCTAGTAAAATCATTTTTGTAGGCATTCAACACGCTTTATAAGTTCTTTTGAAATATAAGAAAGAGTAGATAGTCTAATTCTAAAGAATCTAAAAACTGCAAATGGAGGGTAAAACAAATTATTTACTCATAATACCATTAGAACGAATCTGATAGCCTTTTCCTTGATTACTAGCCTCATTTAGTTTACCCTAGTGATGTTTGTAGCCTCTGTATCCAACCCATATTTTCAATTGTTTGTTTTTCGGGAGGTAAAGCCTTTGTATACAATTACAATTTTCCGAGATCAACATTAACCTATGCTTATAATTTGGATGTAGGTAATGATAAATCTTCAGTTAAGATTTTAGTTTAATAGTCTCAATCAATATAAAATTAGCTGTCAAGTTTCACAACGTTGTTGTTAAAATTTGATTATTTTGTTTTTGTAAATTTATTAATTTTTGATGTAAAATTTCAGGTTTTTCTCTGAATATTTCAGGTTTTAAATCGTACCATTTTTGGACTGCATTCAACGGTGTTTTTACT
>CAMCYZ010000018.1 GCA_945885545.1 Spirosoma fluviale | reverse complement strand
AAACGTTTATTTCTGTGGCAAAATGATTGTGCCAAAACAAAATCATTTTTTCATGAATAGTGGATTCCTGAAAATGCATTTGCTGAATCCACCATGACTTAAGAGATTGTTGACGACGGTTATTAATCGTTCCATCGCCATAGGCCGAGTTTACCCATGTTTGACCCAGAGCAACGCCGGTCGTATCTTTTACGGTGTTTTCGTAATGATTTACAGGCGGTGAAGGAATCGCACTCTCCTTAAAAATTGCATTTATAACTTGGTCGAGACTTTGGCCTGAAAACTCTTTAAAATCCTCAACCTTTATTCCTAAAAGAGATCGTTTTAAAAGATGTTTTAAGGCTTCTTCATCAAAATATTCTGTGAATTTTTCATGACTAATAGGTTCAAATGACTTCATGGAGATCAGGGTTTTCTGTTCGACTATTTTTTTTCCAAAAGGTTTATTTGTCCTACGACTTTTCTAATTGTGATAAATGTTTCATAGACACCATATAGACATTGAGCAATTTGAAAAATCGCTCTACCAATTGACAATGCCCCCATTTTCAGCTTTTATCTTTTTAGTTTTTCCTTTATAAACCAACTCCGTTTCACCACCTGGCTTTCCGGTTATTTTGGCCGATTTCAGCTGTCCATTTTCCCATTCTAGGTCTATTTCGAAACCCCCTCTCGCCCGAAGGCCTTTTACCGAACCACTTTGCCATGCATCAGGAAGAGCAGGAAGTAAGTAAATCTTATCAGAGGTGCTTTGGAGTAACATTTCAGCTACTGCGGCAGCTCCACCAAAATTGCCATCAATCTGGAATGGCGGATGGGCATCAAAAAGATTAGGGTAGGTTCCACCACCACGCTGATAGCTTACTTTTACACCGTCGGGCTCTACATATTTGAGTAGTTCGCGGTACATTTTGTAAGAGCGGTTGCCATCCAAAAGTCTGGCCCAAAGGTTTATCCTCCAGCCTTTCGACCAGCCCGTAGTTTCATCTCCTTTGATTTCGAGACTTGTTTTTGCTGCATTGGCGAGACTAGGAGTTTCGGCCATATTGATGTGGTTACCGGGGTACATTCCATACAAATGCGACTGATGCCTGTGCAGAGGTTCGGCATCTTCCCAGTCGTAATACCATTCTTGTAGATTACCCTTTTTGCCTACTTGGTAAGGGTACATATTGGCCAAAACTTCCTCTAATTTGTTCTTGAAATCATAATCACCGCCCAGCACATTTGTTGCTTCTATGATGTCTATAAAAAGCTCACGAATCATAGCCAAATCAGCCGTAGCACCATAAAGTGTGGCACCTTTATAGCCTTTGTCAGTGATATAAACATTCTCGGGCGAGGTTCCAACGGCTGTGATATAATGTCCGTTTTTGTCTTTGGTGAGCATATCTAAACAAAACTCTGCTGCCCCACGCATGAGCGGATACGCCTTTGTTTTCAGAAATTCCTTGTCTTTGGTATAGCTATAATGCTCCCAGAGGTGCGTGCTGGCCCAAGTAGCTCCCATGGCCCAGTTGGCCCAAACGGGGTCGCCTTTGCCAAAGTCACCAACAGGATTGGTCATAGCCCAGATGTCGGAGTTGTGGTGGCAAACCCAACCATTGGCATTATAGAAGGTTTTGGCTGTAATTCGCCCAGTTTTTTCGAGATTTTCAACGAAACTCAAAAACGGCGTGTGTAATTCCGACAAATTGGTGTTTTCAGCCAGCCAATAATTCTCTTCAGCATTAATATTCATGGTATAGTTGCTGCTCCAAGGTGGCCTTATATGCGGATTCCACAAACCTTGCAGGTTGGCAGGCACACCTTCAGTTCGTGACGAACTTATCAGCAAATACCTTCCATATTGAAAATAAAGGGTTTCGAGATATTTGTCCTCTGCACCTTTGGCGTATCTTCTCAGCCTTTCGTCAGTTGGAAGGTTTATGCTGAGGTCTGGTTTTAAGTCTAAATATACTCGATTATAGAATTTCTGATAATCGCTCAAGTGCCTCGTTTTGAGGTTCGAATAGGTTTTATGAATCAATTGAGCAATCTGACTGTTAACAATTGCTTTTTCATCTTTCCCTTGCGTTTCGGGGTCTTTGTCAAAGCCATTGAAACTCGTGGCCATACAAACAGCGAGTATTACTTCAGTGCCATTTTTTATGCCGAGTGTAGAATCGGTTTTTACGCTTTTACCAGAAATACTTTTAATTAAAATACTTCCAAAAAACCGAGTACCTCTTTTTTGGTCAAAAACTACGGGGTCTATTTTATTATTCACATAGTTTGGCTCAGCCTTAATGGGTGCTCTGCCTGCAAACTGTACCTGATTCCCTGTAGTTTTTACCTCGAATTTCATTTGCGAATTAAACCTCAAAGTGAAATTTAATTTGCCAGCTTCCGAGCTTTTTAGCTTGATAATAAACGACTTGTCAGGATAAGAATAAAAATATTCTCTTGTAATTACGGTATTACCAGTTTTGTAAGTCACCTTAGAAATAGCTTCATCTAGTGATAGTTCTCTGTAATAATCTGATACATTTTCATGCCCAAAATCGATATAAATGGTTCCCAGAGGAGCGTAAGATTCCGAATACTTTCCTTGCATTTGCCTAATCAGAGAATCCGCTGCCCTGTAATTTTCATTTTTTAGTGCATCTTTCACTGCTGGAAATGCTTTAAAGGCTTCGCGGTTCATGTACGGATTAACTGGTTCGCCCGACCAAAGCGTGATATCATTAAGGAAAATCTTGTCTGTTTTAGTACCTCCAAAAACTGTGGCTCCTTGAGTGCCGTTTCCTAGTACAAGTGCCTCTTCGAAGTATTCTGCGGGTTTATTGTACCAAAGTTTAAGAGGTATTTTTTGAGCAAGAATGCTTTGAGCAAAAAGGACTAAAAGCAAGATTTTAATTTTCACTTATTTATTGGTTGAATATTTCTCAAAAATAAGAAAAATGTTGTTTTGTTGGCTATTTCTTATTCGAAAAGAACTGATTGAATACTGTTCTTAATAATTTCATAATTAGCGGTTTACAACATATATTTAATTATTTCCGTCAAATATATATTTATATTCGGCGGTTCTATATACCTATTTTATATTTTCCGCTAAATATATAATTATAACTAGCGGTTTTAAATACATTTTTGATATTTTCCGCTTAATATAAAACTATATTTGGCGGTTTTGTGTATATAATTTACCTTTACCGCTAATTATAGCGTTTTAAAATGGAATCGTTAATAGGAAGAACCAAGGAAAAAAAGCAATTATTGGATGCTCTTAAAAGCAAAAAACCTGAATTTGTTGCAATTTATGGAAGAAGAAGAGTAGGAAAAACCTATCTAATTAGGCAGTCTTTTGGCCAAACCTTTACATTCTATTTAACAGGAATGGCTAACTCTAGTTTAAAAAATCAATTATTGAACTTTTCCCAAACTTTAAAAAATATTTCAAAACGAGAATTTGACCTACCGCTGACTTGGTTTGAGGCATTCGAACAATTGAAGGCACATATAGAATTGTCAAAAGAAGAGAAGAAGATTATTTTTATAGATGAACTACCGTGGCTTGATACTCCAAAATCAAATTTCATCTCCGTTCTTGAACACTTTTGGAATCATTGGGCATCGGACAGAAAAGATATTTTGCTTGTAGTATGTGGCTCAGCGGCTTCTTGGATGATAAACAAATTGATAAATAATAGAGGCGGATTACACAATAGGCTTACAAAAAGAATAAAACTAAATCCCTTCAACTTAAGGGAAACGGAGGATTTTCTTCGTTACAAAGGAATCATATTGGAAAGATATCAAATAGTGCAGCTTTATATGGCATTTGGCGGAATTCCTTATTACCTCGATGAAATAGTGAAGGGCGAAAGTGCAGCTCAAAACATTGAAAGAATATGTTTTTCGGAATCTGGAGCACTCAGAAACGAATTTAATGTGCTTTTTAAATCTATTTTTAATAATTATAGTAAGCACGAACAAATAGTAAAAGCACTTGCAACTAAAAATGCCGGTTTATTAAGAACAGAAATGATAGATCAACTTAAACTAAAAGACGGCGGCTCAATTTCGAAAACACTCAGTGAGTTGGAAGAAAGTGGTTTTATAAGAAAGTATAAATCATTTAACAAAAAAGTAAACCAAAATGTATATCAATTGACTGATTTTTACTCGCTTTTCTATCTCAAATATATTCTGAATTCTAAAATTGACCCTGACAATTGGATAAATTTCATGTCCGATGCCAACTGGACAGGATATGCCTATGAGCTGGTTTGGCTTCAGCATATTAACCAAATAAAACAAAATTTAGGAATAATTGGGGTATTTTCTAATACTGCCACTTGGCACGGAGCAACGGACCTTGGAAAGGCTCAAATTGATTTACTCTTAGACAGAAAAGATCAAATAATCAATATATGTGAAGCAATGTTCAGTATTTCGGAATTTGTGATAAGTAAAGAATATGCAATGAATTTAAGAAAAAAAATAGCTATTTTTACTGAAGCAACCAAAACCAAAAAAACTGTTTTTCTGACCATTTTGACCACATTTGGATTGAAAGAAAATGAAAATTCTTTGGGATTAGTACAAAATACTTTAACACTGGAAAACTTATTTAATGCAGATTTATGAAAATTGTTTTTTTAGATTCTTATACCATTCATCCACAAGAGATTGACCTTTCGGTTTTTAATTCTTTTGGTGAATTTATTCATTATGACAGAACTCCCGCAGACTTGGTTTTGGAAAGAGCAAAAGATGCCGAAATAGTTTTAACGAATAAGGTAGTTTTGGACAGAATAACTATGCAAAAACTCCCAAAACTCAAGTATATTGGAGTTACGGCCACAGGATACAATATCATAGACATAAAGGCAGCAAACGAATTGGGCATCACTGTCACCAACGCCAGAAATTACAGTTCTAATTCAGTAGCTCAGCAAGTTTTTGCCATGATACTTTCTTTTGCCAATCGATTGGCCGAACATGCTAGTTTTGAGAAATGGGCTTCACAGCCTGATTTTTGTTATTATGACAACTCCCTCACTGAGCTTTCCGGCAAAACCATCGGCTTGGTGGGTTTTGGTAATATCGCCCAAAAGGTGGCTCAGATTGCACTTGCTTTTGAAATGAAAGTACTTATCAATAAGAGAACACCCTTGGAATCTCTAATAGCTGGAATTACAGAAGCTGATATAGACACACTATTTAACTCTTCTGATTACATAAGCTTGCACTGCCCATTGACAACTGAAAATGAAGGCTTTATGAATAGCTCGGCTTTTTCGAAAATGAAAAAAACGGCGATTTTAATAAACACTGCACGTGGTGGATTGATAAATGAGGAGGATTTAAAAAACGCTCTAAATTCAAATGAAATAGCCGGTGCATATTTAGATGTTTTAGCTTTTGAACCGCCCGCAACAGGCCATATTTTGGCAAATGTAAAAAACTGTAAAGTCAGCCCTCATATTGCATGGGCAAGTGTGGAAGCACGCAAGAAACTCATCGAAATTGTTTTTGAAAATCTAAAAAATTTCTTGGAAGGAAAATCTCAAAACGTCATAAAACCATAAAAGCCCTCCGTTTGGAAGGCTTTTATGATTTATACTTTCTTATGAAATTACCACTTAAGAGGAACTCTTACCACTGTTTGGTCCCACGCTATGCTTATTTGAGTATCTTCCGCTGTGATAGTCAATTTTTCGATAACGCTTTCGCTACTCATTGATTTTACCTTCACCGAAGCCACATTCTTGTCTTTTATTTTGTCGTATCCATAAGAGCCCCACTGCTTCAATTCAGAGTTGAGAATCACCGTCCACTGGTCTTTGGTTGGAATTGTAAACAAAGTGTAGGTCCCCGCCTTTACTTTAGCACCCCCAAAATTAACGTCTTTTTTGAACGTTACCTCTGTACCAGCATTGGCTCCGGTTCTCCAAACCTCACCGAATGGCAAAAGTTTCCCGAAAATCTCACGATCTTTTTTGGAAGGTTGTCCATAAACCACTTTTACATTAGCACTTTCTGTGGTAACAGATGGACTAGCAGGTGGTTTTTGTGCAAATGCAAATGTGCTGATCAAGGCAAAGAAAACAAATATGCTTTTTTTCATTTTTGTTGAAATTTTATAGTTTAAAAAAATTGTTTCTAAGGTATAAACGACCGAAAGTCTTAATTAGTTTTCTCAGCCAATTTTTTTGCCATTTCCAAAGGATTCGTCGGGTTGGAATTTACCAAGTCCGACTCTATCAAGCCATCACGCAGACGGATGATTCTGTGGGCGTAGTTGGCGATGTCTTCCTCGTGAGTTACCATAATGATTGTGTTACCTTTCTCATAAATTTCATGGAAAAGCTGCATAATTTCATAAGAAGTCTTGGTGTCGAGGTTACCCGTAGGTTCGTCGGCCAACAATATTGACGGGTCGTTTACCAATGCCCTAGCCACAGCCACACGCTGACGCTGACCACCAGAAAGTTCGTTAGGTTTGTGCAATGAACGCTCACCTAAACCAACACTTGACAAAACAGCTTGTGCTTTTTCTGTTCGAGCAGCCTTGCCGTAGCCTGCATATATCAGCGGAAGGGCAACGTTTTCAAGAGAGGATTGCCTCGGCAAAAGGTTGAAAGTCTGAAAAACGAAGCCTATTTCTTTGTTCCTGACTTCGGCCAATTCATTTTCGCTCATGCCACTAACGTCTTTATTATTAAGTACATAAGATCCAGAAGTGGGCGAATCTAAACATCCTATGATATTCATCAAAGTCGATTTTCCAGATCCCGAAGGGCCCATAAATGCCACATATTCACCTTTTTTGATGGTGATAGTTACGTCTTTTAAGGCATCAATCACCTCCGAACCCATCACGTATCTTTTGGCGATGTTTTTAGTTTCGATAATAACCATACTATCGGTTTTTGTTTATTTTTATTGAAAGCAACAAAGTTATATTTTATTTTCGGGCAAGGCATTTATTTTCTACCAACGAATTATTTAGCGGATGGGTGGTAGATTTTCAGAAAATGAGGTTGGCAATGTTACTTACGCTTTGCTAAAATTACTTTTTTGGCTCTGTTGCCTCTTTTGAAGTGCAATATGCCAATTATTTTCACTGTTTTTTCCTTTCTATCAACGAGGTAATACACAACAAAAGGAAATTTGTGGAGCAAACAGCGGTGAAGATTAAATTTAATTTTCGTTTTTGACTGTGGAAACGCCACTAACATTTCTAAAGTCTTTTCAAAACTAGAAATGAATGCCTTACCAATCCCAGTTTCTGACCTTCATACCAACTCCAAATATTATCTAAATCGTTTTCAGCATCTTCTGAAACAAGAATTTCAAACATGGACTATTCATATTTGGATCTTATAGAGCTCCATTTGTTAAAAGATGTCTTACCATCCTCAATTTTCATAAGTCTTTCATCTAGAACAACTTCATGTTCTTTTGGCACTGATACCATATCCTGTTTCTCTACAATATCCTCCCACAAAATTTGAGCAACTTCCAATTTATCAGCCAGCGAAAGTAATTTTAAAGAATCAAGAATGTCTGTACTCATTTTAAGAATATTTTTTAAATTCCAAACTTATTTTCGTTCCCAAAACTATTGATTTTGAATACATTTTTAGATAAATCAACAATTATTTTTCCAAAAGTTTAAATTTCAAATCCCGTACAAATTCAGCAAAGTCTTTTTTTCGCCAAAATAAATGGTTTTTTCAAAAACAAACCCAAGTTTCTGTAAAAGGGCACTGGAAGCCGTGTTTCTGGAATCCACAATGGCTATTATTCGACCAAGTTTCAAAACCTCTTTTCCATAGTGCAATGTTGCTTGGGCTATCTCAAATCCAAAACCTTTTCCGATAAAGTCTGGAAGAAAAGCAAAACCTAAATCCACATTTTCGAATTCTTGTCTATTGATAAATCCACACATTCCAATTGGTTTTTGTGTCGATTTTTCAGCAACCAAATAAAATCCGAAGCCGTTATCTTCATAACTTTTTAATGATCCGTTTTTTAGATAATTTTCAGCATCTTCTAGATTTTTTACGCCCTTATCGCCAATAAACTCCAGCCAAGTGGGCGTATTAACCAATTCCAATATAAATGGAGCATCAGCCAAGGTGAATTTGCGGAGAATTAATAGTTTGGTTTCAAGAATTTGCATTATTAAGATTGAATATTTGTCGGCGAAAATTAAGTATTATTTCAAAACAAAGTATTTATAACTCCACATCATGTCTTAAAAACGCTCATTTCCTGTAAATTTGTTTCATGAAAAAATACGACGTAATTATAATCGGAGGCGGCCCAATAGGCTTGGCGTGTGCAATTGAATGTCATCAAGCCGGCTTGAGTTATGTGGTTTTAGAAAAAGGATGTGTGGTGAATTCGCTCTATAATTATCCTACCACTATGACTTTTTTCAGTACTTCTGAAAGGTTGGAGATTGGCGGAGTGCCTTTTGTGTCTATTTCAGCAAAGCCTACACGGTCAGAAGCACTAGAATATTATAGAAGAGTTACTCAAAATAAAACACTAAATGTAAGACTTTTTGAGGAAGTGCAGTCGGTTGAAAAAGTGAAAAACTCATACCAAACTACTACAAACAAAAGTAAATACGAGGCGAAGTATTTGATTTTAGCTACTGGTTTTTATGATATCCCCAATACCTTGGGCATCGAAGGAGAGAATTTGCCCAAAGTCACGCATTATTACAAAGACCCGCATTTTTATGCTTTTCAGAAAATTCTGGTAGTTGGATCCAATAATTCGGCAGTGGATGTAGCCCTAGAAACGTGGAGAAAAGGAGCTCAGGTAACTATGGTAATTCGTGAGCAAGAAATAGGCAAAAGCGTGAAATATTGGGTTCGGCCCGATATTGAAAATAGGATAGCAGAAGGTTCAATAAAGGCGTATTTTGGCTCGGAAATTTCTAAAATAACCGAAAATGGTGTAATAATAAGTACTGAAGAAGGTGAAATTTCAATAGAAAACGACTGGGTTTTGGCTATGACAGGCTATAAACCCAATCTGCCATTTTTAGAAAAATTAGGCCTAAAACTATCCGAAGACGAACAAAGAAAGCCTGAATATAACCAAACCACAATGGAAACCAACCTTCCAAACGTCTTTATCGCTGGTGTAATATGCGGGGGAATGGACACCCGAAGTTTGTTCATAGAAAACTCTCGAGTCCATGCTGAATTGATTGTAAGGCGGATATTGGAGAAAGAATGAGTTTAAAATCCAAAATTGCACTTCTCCAATTAATTATTTGACAATCAATAGTTTACTTTAAATTAATATATTGGCTATGAGTTTATTAAAATTAAATTCGTACCTTTGCGGACTTTTTAGGGCTAATCTCCTAAAAAAACTCAATCTAAAAATCCTTTTTTGAAGGGAATTAAAATGCAAGAAATAAGAAATATCGCCATCATTGCTCACGTTGACCACGGTAAAACTACCCTTGTTGACAAAATCATCCACGCCTCTAAAATTTTTAGAGAAAACCAAGAGTTTGTAGATTTAATCCTCGACAACAACGACCTTGAGCGTGAAAGAGGTATCACTATCGTATCAAAAAACGTGTCTGTTAGATATAAAGGAATCAAAATTAATATCATTGACACTCCTGGTCACGCCGACTTCGGTGGTGAGGTAGAGCGTGTATTGAAATTGGCCGATGGAGTAATCTTATTGGTGGATGCTTTTGAAGGCCCAATGCCACAGACACGTTTTGTGTTAGGCAAAGCCATCGATTTAGGATTAAAGCCAATCGTTATTGTAAATAAGGTTGACAAAGAAAACTGTCGCCCAGACGAGGTACACGAGAACGTTTTCGACTTAATGTTCAACCTGAATGCCACCGAAGACCAACTGGACTTCCCTTGTCTTTACGGTTCATCAAAACAAGGATGGATGAGTACAGATTGGAAAGTTCAAACAGATTCAATCACTCCACTTTTGGATGCCATCATTGAATTTATACCAGCCTCTCCAATAAATGAAGGAACGCCTCAAATGCAAATTACCTCATTAGACTATAACTCATTTGTGGGTAGAATAGCCATAGGTAGAGTAGCAAGAGGTACACTCAAAGAAGGCATGCAAGTATCGCTTTGTAAGGCTGACGGTTCTATCAAAAAAATGAGAATTAAGGAACTACAAGTCTTTGAAGGATTGGGTAGAGTAAAAACAGACACTGTGGGTTGCGGTGAGATTTGTGCTATCACTGGGTTAGATGACTTCGAGATTGGTGACACAGTAGCTGATGCAGAAAACCCTGAGGCTTTGACAAGAATTTCGATAGACGAGCCTACCATGAACATGTTGTTTACCATCAACAACTCACCATTTTTTGGAAAAGAAGGTAAATTCGTTACATCGCGTCACGTAAGAGAACGTTTGATGAAAGAAACAGAGAAAAACCTTGCACTTAAAGTAAAACAAGGCGATTCTGAAGATAAATTTATTGTGTTTGGTCGTGGTATTCTCCACTTGTCGGTTTTGATAGAAACTATGCGTCGTGAAGGTTATGAGTTCCAAGTAGGTCAACCACAAGTATTATACATGGATGGGCCAAATGGAGAAAGAATGGAGCCTATAGAAACATTAGTTGTGGACGTACCTGAAGAAACTGCTGGTAAAGTAATCGAATTGGCTACTCAAAGAAAAGGGGAACTTTTGATTATGGAGCCAAAGGGTGACTTACAGCACCTTGAGTTTAATATTCCTTCAAGAGGACTGATTGGTTTGCGATCAAATGTATTAACTGCAACTCAAGGAGAAGCCATCATGAACCACCGTTTCAAGTCTTACGAGCCTTATAAAGGAGTAATACCTGGTCGTACGAACGGCTCAATGATATCAATGGGCAATGGCCCTGCGGTTCCTTATGCTATCGATAAACTACAAGATAGAGGTGTGTTTTTCATCGATCCAGGTGAAGATATCTACATGGGTATGGTAGTAGGTGAGCACAACCGTCAGAACGACATCGTTGTGAACTTACAGACCTCAAAAAAATTGACTAACATGCGTGCATCAGGTTCTGATGATAACGTTAAAATTACTCCTAAGCTGAACTTCTCTTTGGAAGAATGTATGGAATATATCCAAAAAGATGAGTACTTAGAGGTAACACCTAAGTCGTTGAGAATGAGAAAGATTTACCTAGACGAAAACGAGCGTAAACGTTCTGAGCGTATGTCTGAGACTAATGCTGCTTTGGTGTAATAATAAAATGTGGTGGTAGGTTAATCTGAAAATTAACTAACTTGAAAATATAGAAAGGCCCTGATGAGATTCATTGGGGCTTTTCCATTTTTGAACAAAAACTTTTATCTTCCTCTTTTCATCGATGTACTTAGATGTCTTTTTTGATGAACTATAGCAGTAATAACAATTTGACTTAAAACTTCATCTATATAAAAATGAATATTGTATGGAAATCTTTCTAAGTGTGCAATTCTTATATTCCGATATCTAATTGAATGGCCGAAAGGATAACGACGAATTTTTAAAAGTGCTCTTTTTATTTCATCAGAAAACTCCTCCTCTAATCCCTCTTTTTGGTCTTTATACCATTTTCTCGCATCGGATAAATCTATTGAGACTTCATCAAAAAATAAGAATTTCATTAAATTCTTTTGTTTAATTCTTCAAAAAGTTGCTCAATTGGTTTCAATCTTTCCGCACTTATAGATTGAAGACGTGTGTCAATAAAGTCTTTTTCCCACTTTTGAATATCCTGATCTAGTGTCTCAATATCTGGAAATTTCGATTGAATCAACTCCCATTCTCTAATCGGAATAAAAACACCAGTTTTTTCACCAGACTCATTTTTTATTTCTTGAATTGTCATTTTGATTAAATCTATTTTAAGCAAATATAATTAAAACTATAATATTAATGTTCGTAAATTTACATTCTGTATAGTTTTGTTTAACTGAATTGACTCTTTCTTAGTTTATTCTTACATATATTTTTAAAGATCATGCCCCAATACCTCTTAGTCGCCCACGACGGCGATGCCCCAAATGCCCTCGAAAAACGGATGGAAGTGCGTCCACGTCATTTTGAATATGCCAGACGCATGAAGGCCGAAGGTAAAATCATCGTAGGCGGTGCCCAACTTTCTGATGAGGGTAAAATGAAAGGCTCTGCCGTTATTCTGAATTTTGAAGACGAAAATGGCCTTCAAGAATATCTCAAAAATGAGCCTTATATTTTAGAGGGCGTTTGGGCGAGTTACACGATTACGCCCTTTAGAGTAGCTGATTTATCTTGAGCAATTCAGAAAATATGGATCAAGTTTTCATGCAACGAGCACTTCAACTTGCTGCTTTGGGAAGAGAGTGGGTAAGTCCTAATCCCATGGTCGGGTGTGTAATTGTTCATAACGACTTGATTATCGGCGAAGGTTTTCATCAAAAATATGGCGACGCCCATGCAGAGGTTAATGCTTTTAATACAGTAATCAATAAAGATTTGCTTTCAGAGTCCACAGTTTATGTTACCCTCGAACCTTGTTCACATTTCGGAAAAACACCGCCTTGTGCCGATTTATTGATAAAACATAAAGTGAAGAAAGTTGTAATTTGCAACACTGACCCTTTCCCGCAAGTTTCTGGAACAGGCATCAAAAAATTACAAGCGGCTGGAATTGAGGTAATAACTGGCGTTTTGGATAAAGCGGGCGAAGAACTGAACAAGCGTTTCTTTAAAGCACATCAGACTGGTCTACCCTATGTTGTCATTAAGTGGGCGGAAACTTCCGATGGTTTTGTGGCACAGAAGGACGGAAACTCATTGGCAATTTCGAATGCAACAACCAACATAACTGTTCACCGTTGGCGAGCTGAAGAAGCTGGTATTTTAGTCGGAACTAACACAGTTTTGACTGACAATCCCCAACTCAATGCCCGAAATTGGCCCGAAGCAAATAACCCATTACGAATAGTTATTGACAAAAACCTGAGAATTAAAGGCGATTTCAATATTTTTGACCGAAAGCAAAAGACTTTAATTTATAATCTTCATAAAAATCAAATTGACGAAAATTTAGAATTTATTCAGTTAAATTCAGATGCAAATTTTCTAAAAAACATGCTTTCAAACCTCAAAAGAAGAGGAATAAACAGTGTTCTAGTAGAAGGCGGCCCACAACTTATACAATCTTTTTTTGAAGAGCAATACTATGATGAAATCCGTGTTATAAAAAGTGATATGGTTTTAAAAGAAGGAATCAATGCTCCAAAAGTACCAAGCGGAATTCCATTGGTCAAAAAATACAGTATTCTAAACGACCAGATTTTTATATTTGCTTTTTAATTACAACCCTTTTCTCATTTTTGGAATCATTTTTGTACCCTTTTGAATACATCATTTTGTATTCTGCCTTTTATAAAATATGTCAAACGATAAACTTGTAGTTGAGGCCTGCATACGCGAAGAACGGTTAGCTCAGAGGCAATTGTATGAACAATTCGCTGGAAAGCTCTATGCCGTATCGCTAAGATATATGAAAAGCAAAGACGAAGCACAAGATGTATTACAAGACGCTCTTGTAAAGATTTTCAAAAACCTACATACCTTCAGATTCGACTGTCCATTAGAAGCTTGGCTTAAAAGAATAGTAATAAACACGGCTCTAAAAGCCATTCAAAAACGTGGACAAATGCCCACAATAGATATTACAGATTATCATGGAGAATACGATGAGAATCCGGGAAATCTGGGACTTGAAAATCTTAAAATGGAAACTTTATTGGGTCTGATAAACGAGCTTCCAGAGGGTTGCAGAATGGTTTTTAATTTATATGCTATTGAAGGGTATAAACATCAAGAAATAGCCGAAATGTTGAATATTAATGAAGGAACATCCAAGTCGCAGTTTTCGAGGGCTAGAATGCTTTTGATTGAAAAAATAGAAAAAGAAAATATTAGACTGGCAAAAGCCAATTAAATAAATGGAGTCAGAATTTAAAAGTTTCGAAAATCAGTGGAATGAGGCCTTCAAAGAAGCCTCTGTGCCGCCGCCTGATGTTGTTTGGGCAAACATCGAAAAAGAACTTGATAAAAAGAACAAAAAGAGGGTGGCATTTTTTTGGTGGAGAAACCCTGCCCTCCTGTCCGGAATTGCTGCTGCTTTGGTTCTAGGCCTTACGGTGCTTTTTATAAATAACAATCAAACTAAAAAAACATCACAAATCATTGAAAGTAAAGACTCAAGTGAACAAATAGACTTACAAAACAAAAAACCTCAAATTCAGCTAGAAAAACTAGATGTTTCTGCATCGGAAAATAAGTTTTTTGAAGAAAATGAAAAAACTGACCTAGCTACTATATCTTCTACAAAAAACAAAAAACAGAATACCATTGCAAGGAAATTTAATTTACTTGGAAGAAATAGAAAAATAGGTTCTGCTGATGCTTCAAATGAAGGCCCTTCACCAAAAAATATGGAAACTAATGAGCTATCAAATCCGGCCAAGCCAGAAGCCGTTGAAAGTTATTTGGCCGCAAACAATTCAGAAAAATTTGAGATTAATAAACTGAAACAAAAAGGAGTCAAATATTTTGCGAACAGATTTCAGCCTTTTCGTTCTTACATAAGTGTTGACTTTGATAATGAAGTGGCAGATACTAAAACTTCAAAAGATAAAATGTGGTTTGGTTTAAACACAGGTATTGCACCTTTCAATCCAAATTTCGAGAATAACGGCTTTATAGGAGCAGCTTTGGCATCGGCCAGAAACGATGCAGCTTTTGTGTATAAAGCTGCTGAGATCAGCATGTCTCCAGCCGATCAAGCTTCTAGCAGCAATTCCCCTTTGCTTCCCAATAGCATGCCAGAGAGCAGTTTCAGAAACGGAAGAGCCGTGAACTTTGGCTTTTCTTTTGGAAAAAAAATAAAAAATCGGCTGGGTATTGAAAGTGGTCTGAGATACATGCAAGCAAATGCCTACATGAGCACAAACGTGTATGCTATAAATCAAAATACAGGTGAGGTAAGTAGCTATTTTCGGTCGAATTATCTAGAATCTAAAAATAGCAATACACAAACAGTCCTCTCTGTAAATGCCACCAACAAACAGTTGTACAACTATTTTAATGTGCCGTTTCTTTTAAATTATAGTATTCCACTCATCAAAAGACTTAATATAGAGGCACTGGGTGGAGTGAGTGGTGACATGTTTGTTTTTGGTAATTTTGATAGTCAAAACTCTCAAAGTAGTAACCTCACTGCAGCTAATTCGAACTTTAATTTGTTGAATATAAGCGGATTGGGAGGCCTAAGAATTAATTATAATATCAACAAAAGCTGGGAGGCCAATCTGGGCTCAACCTACCAACAAGCTCTTATTTCGGGCGTGTCTAGCAAACAAGATTTAAGCTTCAAACCTAAAACGTTTGGGATAAATTACGGAGTGAGAATTAAGATGAGATGAGTTTTTTATAATGTTAATTCCATATTTATTTTAAAAAATGAAAGCAAGAAATGCCTGCAATTACAAAGTAATCCTATTCCTAAATTTACTTTCGGTTGGATTCACTAACGCTCAAAGTAGCTTTAAAAGTGACATTTTAGAAAAGTGGAAAGGTATGAAAAGCTACACGCTTGAGGTAGCAGCGGCCATGCCTGAGGAAAAATATAATTACAAACCGACTACGGATGAACCTACCTTTGCTTATCAGTTAGTTCATATGGCAGGTAATATGCACTATTTATCCGCAAAGCTGATAAATAACATTGAACCAAGTATTGATTTAACCAAAATGGAAAAAGATGCGAAATTAGGAATTTTGAGTAAAACCGAAATTGTTGAGATAGTAAGTAAAGCATTTGACTATGTAGAAAAAACCATAGAAAGTCAAACAGAATCTAATTTAAACGAAACTCTTAACTTTTGGGGTGGAGTTGCTTCCAAAAGGAAAATATTATTACTGTTGAACGATCATCAAACTCATCATAGAGGACAGTTAGTAGTTTACCTCAGGCTATCTGGAATTGTTCCACCAAAATACATAGGTTGGTAATATTTACAAAAAAACAAACCAATTACTGTGTTCTTCTTTAAATTCAAATATCTCATTAAAAAATCAAATGTAATAAT
The DNA here is from genome assembly GCA_945885545.1 of Spirosoma fluviale. Lineage (GTDB taxonomy): Bacteria > Bacteroidota > Bacteroidia > Cytophagales > Spirosomataceae > Leadbetterella > Leadbetterella lacustris. The sequence goes on along the minus strand of CAMCYZ010000018.1, from coordinate 16,060 downwards.
AGTTCAACTAAAACCTCTTTAATTAATGACCAAATCAGAACATCTATAAACCCATCACGATAGTTTTTTTAGATGTTTTTCATGGCTGCTTCTCAAATGGAGTAGACCATTCGGCATTATTTCGTGAGATTGTTCAATTTGAGGCTAGTAGTAAAACTCATTATAAAAAGGCAAGAGTTAAACAAAACCCCTACCTTTTTAATGCTATTAATGACTTATTCCACAAAAATAGTACCTGACGAGGCAGTCATGGTTACTTCTGCACCACCACCATTTACTCTTCCTTTTACTCTACCCGAACTTAAGTTTGAGGAAACTTTAGAGAGTTTATCACTTTTTATTCTGTTGCCTTTGATGTCCAAATCCATGCCCTCTGAAAAAGGTATATTTGCGTGAATATTACCAGCACTTGTGCTTAATTTTAATATTTTACCCAATTTCACAATATTGGCATCTATTCCGCCACCCGAGGTTCTGGCAATCACATCACCACTTATTTGATTCAGGTCTATGCTACCGCCAGATGTAGAAACATCTAGACTTCCTTTTATGTCCTCTGAATCAATTCCGCCACCGCTAGTGCGGGCTTTTATGGTTCCTTTTAGTTGACTGAGTTGTATTCCGCCACCCGAGGTTGACAAGTCGATATTTCCCTCTGAGCTTTTTGCTGAAATTCCTCCGCCACTGGTTTTCATAGTTATAAAACCGTCAGAATCGATCATTTTTATGCCTCCACCGCTGGTTTTACCATTCACTTTACCTTTGAGTTTCGATACCGTAATACCGCCTCCGCTAGTTTGGAAGTACAAGTCGCCTTCGAGGTTATCCAAGGTTATTCCACCACCCGCTGTGGCCAAATTCACATCCACTTTCGAGGGTGAATACACCTCAAAAGCAATAGAAAGTTTATGCCTTTTCATTTCAGAAGTCTTTGGTTTCGCTACACAAGTGATTGAGCCGTCTTTATACTCAATTTCAAGAATGTAATTTTTCATTTCTTCTTCAATTTCACTCTTCGAAGCGGTTTTGTTCGAGTTGTTGGGGTTGACAAAAACCTTTACCTCAGCGTCTTTACCCGATGTTCCGAATACTTTAATGCCACCACCAGAAGTATTTATTTTGACATTTTGGATGTTTACCCCTGTGATTTTTTTTGTGGTAAACGGTTCTTTGTTTTGGGCCATGCAAAAGCTAATGGCCAAGCTCAAGAAAATAACGATGCGATACTTTTTCATATTTAAAACTTATTTTTAAATGAAAGATGCATTTTAATGGCAAAGGTTGCATGGTAAATTTCAGCAAAATGATTTTTAAGAATTATAAATCTTGTAGGTTTACTTCATATTTCATCAATAGCACAAGTGTCCAATCATGAACAACGGCATAGAACTTGAAAACATTTACGCGGAGGCCACTAGGCTTAAAAACATAGCCTTTAAAACTCCTTTGATGTTTAATCAAAATCTTTCTTAAAGATACCAGGCCTATATTTATCTGAAAAGAGAGGAGCTGCAGGTGGTAAGGACATACAATATCAGAGGAGCTCATAACAAAATGGCATCTATATCTGCTGAAGACATAGCAAAAGGTGTGGTGTGTGCAAGTGCCGGAAATCATCCACAAGGAGTGACTTATGCCTGTAGAAAAAAGGGCATAAAAGGCAATATTTTTATACCAACTACTCCTGCACAAAAAATAAAGCAAGTCAAAATATTTAGAAAAGAATGGGTTGAGGTAATATTGATAAACGATATGTATAATTATTCTTTCAATGCCGCTCAAATATATGTAAAAGAGCTCTGCGGACTATTTGTTCATCCGTTTGATGACTTGCAAGTGATGGAAGGCCAAGGAAAAAAGAAAAATTCCCAGCCCTCATCGAGCGTCTTGAACAATATATTGTGCAGTTTACCTACATCAACGACAAGCCCGACTTGTTTGAGTTCTTGATTTGAGTTACTCCAGCAGCGACAAAATATCTTTCTCAGAAAGCGACTTCATAAACCCTTCCTCGGCGGTTATGAGGTCGTTAAAAAGCTGTTTTTTTGTATTTTGCAAATCCAATATTTTTTCTTCGACCGTATTTTTTGTAATAAATTTATAACTAAAAACAGTATTGGTTTGGCCAATTCGGTGTACTCTGTCTACTGCTTGGGCTTCTACGGCTGGGTTCCACCACGGATCCAGCAAAAATACATACTCGGCTGCGGTAAGGTTTAGACCAACGCCACCAGCTTTTAACGATATCAAAAAGACCTTTTCTCGGTCTTCATTCTGGAATTGCTCTACTAATTCCATACGGTTTTTTGTGGAACCGTCTAGATACAAATAAGGGATATTTTGTTCGTCTAGCTTTTTTGCAATCAATGAAAGATGTTTCACAAACTGACTGAAAACCAGCGTCTTGTACCCTTCCTTCACCACATCTAACAGCTTATGCATTACATCTCTATCTTTGCCTGAGTCACCCTTATAATGCTCGTCCACCATTAAAGGATTATTGGCCAACTGACGAAGCTTAGTCAGACCTTGTAAAACCAAAATACTCGATTTTTTAATGCCCCCAACTCCCACCTCGCTCAAGAGTTGATTACGTATAAAGGCTTTGGTTTCCTCATACAATTTTTCCTGCTCTTCTGACATCTGACAGTATTGAATACTCTCTATTTTTTCAGGCAAGTCTTTAGCTACTTGTTTTTTATGCCTTCTGAGCATAAATGGCTTTATGCGTGAAAAAAGTTTTTTCAGCGTTTCTTCGTCTTTTTGCTTTTCTATAGGATTCTGGAAATTATCTCTGAAGTACTGCAACGACCCCAATAAACCAGGATTGATAAAACTCATCTGTGACCACAAATCCATAGTGCTGTTTTCGAGTGGTGTACCTGTCAAAATAAGCCTATTTTCAGTATTTAGCTGTGTCACCGACCTAAAAATCAAAGAACTTGGGTTTTTTATCGCCTGTGATTCGTCTAAAATAGCATAGTTAAATCTATAATTTTTCAAGAAATCAATATCCAATCTTAGCACACCATAAGAACAGATAATAAGGTCAAAACTCTCGAAAGCTCTAGCATCTTTGTGTCTATTTTGACCAAAATGAATCAAGATTTTCAATTTGGGAGTAAACTTAGTCGCTTCTTTTTGCCAGTTATAAATCAGCGAAGTTGGCATGACCAGAATACTCGGATTTTCCGGTTTATCCTCTTTTAGTTTTTGCAAAAACGCTAGCGTTGTTACAGTTTTTCCAAGTCCCATATCGTCGGCCAAACAACCACCGAATTTGAATTTTTTTAGGAAGTGTAACCAATCATAACCCGCTTTCTGATAAGGCCTTAGACTACCCTTGAAGTTATTAGGAAGTTCCACTTCTTCAATTTCCTCAAAGTTTTTAAGCCCCTGAAGTTTGCGGTTCATTACCGTTACGGCCAACCCGTCTTCTTCTAAATAATTGATAATGCCAACATGGTGTTTTTTCAAACGACCTTTTCCCTCGTCTTCAACCTCCAGATTTTCAAACAGTTCAGAGTATTTACTAAACCATTCGGCAGGAATCATAGCCATTTGTCCGTTGGGTAACTCAAACTCGCGGATATTGTTGAGTATATAATTCCGGAGTTTCACGAACGGTATTTTGTATTCACCAAACTGCACCAAGGCTTTGATATCGAACCAGTCACGGTTTTCTTCGATAAGTATTTCGAGTTTAGAATAACCTAGAAAATACTTCACAGAATTCTCTGTATTTTGCTTTATTTCTATCTCAGCTTCTTGCAGATTTAAGGCATTATTCTGAAGCCACTCTATGGCTTCAATTTTAGGTTTGGTTATGCGTCCATTTCTTAAATCTAAATTGAGATTTTTAATGAAAAGCATGGTTTTTTTTTCTTTTTCTAAATTCTTTTTGATTTTGTAAAAAACCCAAGACTCCTCTTTTTTCTCCAAAAAAACATAGGCCGGAGCACTGAAATTATCGTATTTAAAATTGTATTTGCCGTATTGGAACGAAAGTTCAAAGTAAAATTTACTCTCCTCCTCATTGCTCGCATTTATGTTTTTTTCAAACAAACTAGCCGCAATACCCTGAGATTTCATCTCTGAAACCAACAATTGAGCTTGCATTTCCTCTTTTTCTTGCAGTATCTCAAAACCTTTTGCAAAAACATTAAAATTCGCCACCAAAGGCACTATAAATTTCTTATAGTAAGTATCTTCTATTTTTTTAGGGATAATAATATTTGGTTTATTTAGAAATGGTTTTAATTTCCTTCCATCCGCAAAATTATCGAAAACATACAACTTGGTGTCTATCAACATGCATGCAGGCAAGTCGTTGATGATGTAGGCGTTTTTGAACTGAAACTTTACTTTTTCTTCCCCGCACTTTATGATAGGATAGTACACCGTTTGGTCCTCTTGTCTGTCAAAATGAAAGTATGCCTTGGCGGGTTCTTTCATGATTTCTATCTCTTTCCAAGTGGCCACACCATCGCTGCCCGTTATAAACAAATGCTTAGTAATTATCCTTGCAAAAATTTCTTTTTTGTAGTTTTCAAGATATGAAAAAATGACATCTCGGAGCAATTTATCGCCTTTTTCGGGATGAAAACTCTTTTTGAAAAAGTCCTCTACAGATAATTTTTTGGTATTAAATTTCTTCAAAATTACATCTTGCTGAATACTGTCTGTGAGTTTTACAAGCTCAAAGTCGTCGTCTTCGAGGCCTGATGCAAAGTCGGATATGTTTTTTGACGAAATGTTCTGTGTTTGAAAAGTAACCTCTCCTCGTGAATTGAGCTGCACCACGTAGGATTCTAACAGAAAACCGAAATACTCGTGTTCGTAAAGGCTATAAATTATTTTAAATGGCTCTGTTGGCGATACAATCATCAGTTTGAATTCAAAAAATGGAATCAAATGTACTAGTTTGACTTTTCTTGACAAAAAAAATATTTCGAAACATATCCACATTACAACAGAAGAACTGGTTTGAAGTAATTTTAGTAAGCAAATCAAAAAAATGTCTTAATTTTGTACTTCGTTATTTAAAAATACAAACCGAACAAACCAACCAATATTATGGCTTACGGATTACTAAAAGGTAAGAAAGGTATCATATCAGGTGCTTTAGACGAGAACTCTATCGCATGGAAAGTGGCATTGAAAGCAAAAGAAGAAGGGGCAATATTTACACTCACCAACGCTCCTATAGCCATGAGAATGGGTGAAATCAATAAGTTGGCTGAGATTTGCGAAGCTGAAATAATCCCAGCTGATGCTACAAGTGTAGAAGATATCGAGAACCTTTATGCCAAGTCAATGGACGCTTTGGGTGGAAAGGTTGATTTCGTTTTACATTCAATTGGTATGTCGCCAAACGTACGTAAAGGAAGGGCTTATGGTGATTTAAATTATGATTTTTACAAACAAAGTGTGGATATTTCGGCCATGTCATTCCATAAGTTTTTGCAAACTGCCGAAAAAATGGACGCTATCAATGAGTGGGGTTCTGTGGTAGCATTGACTTACATGGCAGCTCAAAGAACCTTCTCGTTCTACAGTGACATGGCAGATGCCAAAGCTATGCTAGAGTCTATAGCTAGAAGTTATGGATACAGATACGGAAAGTTGAAAAATGTAAGAGTTAACACCATTTCGCAGTCGCCAACCAAAACTCGTGCAGGTGGTGGTATAGCCGGATTTGATTCTTTCTATGAATTTGCCGAGAAAATGTCTCCACTTGGTAATGCTTCGGCTGATGCATGTGCAGATTATGTATTAACACTATTCTCTGATTTCACGAAAATGGTAACCATGCAGAACCTTTTCCACGATGGAGGTTACTCTATGACTGGAGTCTCAGCTGAATTGTTGGAAATGATAAAGCCGGCGGAATAAGAAAGAACAACATTTAGTATTATATTTGAACACCTGGCCCAGTCAGGTGTTTTTTTATTTTAAAATTATCTAGGAATATGTCCCAAATAGTAACCCTCACCATAAACCCGGCTGTTGACAAAAACACAAAGTTTGAAGGTTTAGTAGCGGAACACAAAATCAGATGTGAGCAGCCTGTTTATGATGCTGGAGGTGGCGGCATAAACGTTTCTAAAGCCATTCATCGCTTGGGAGGCAAATCCACAGCGTTTTTCCCGGCTGGTGGACCCATTGGCGATTTACTGAAAGATTTAGTTAAAAAAGAAGGAATTGTATTTGACATAGTGGAGTCCAAAGCTTGGACAAGAGAAAACTTTATAGCGGTAGATACCAATACCAATGCCCAATACCGATTCGGAATGCCAAGCCCTGAACTGAAACTGGAGGAGTTTGAACAAATTTTGGAGAAGGTCAAAAAACAAAATCCTCAAATATTGGTGGTAAGTGGAAGTTTGCCCGAAAATCTATCGTCCTTAATTTTTAAAAGAATTGCTGAAGTTTTTGGCGAAAAGAAACCTAAAATTGTGGTAGATACTTCTGGTGACGCATTAAAATTTGCCCTTGAAAATGGAGCATACTTAATAAAACCCAACCACAAAGAGTTAGCAAAACTCTTAGGATTGGAAAAATTAGAGCCAAATCAAGTGGAAAGTGCGGCCAAAACAATAATAGAAAAATACAATTGTCAGATTGTGGTAGTTTCACTGGGACCCGACGGAGCCATGCTTTTTGATAAAAACAACAATTACTTTGTAGCCGCACCAGAAGTAGAGAAGAAAAGCACAGTAGGTGCAGGAGATAGTATGGTAGGCGGCATGGTGTGGGCATTAAGTCAAAATCTGCCTGCCTCAGACGTTTTAAAATGGGGTGTAGCATGCGGCTCTGCTGCTACCATGAATGAAGGCACCCAGCTCTTTAAAAAGGAGGATGCTCGGCGGTTGTTCGAACAATTATGATTTAACTTAATCTTAGAAGAACATGAAATTCATTGTTTTAGTATTTATGGTTCTTATGGGAACATTTCTCAATGCCTTTGCTCAGACCTATCGGCCAAATTATCACTACACCCCACCCAAAAATTGGGTAAATGACCCCAACGGACTGGTTTATCTCGACGGTGAATATCATTTGTTTTATCAATACAATCCCTTTGGCGACAAATGGGGCCACATGAGCTGGGGCCATGCCGTTAGCAAGGATTTGGCAAAATGGGAAACTCTGCTGCTGGCTTTGCCCGAAATTCAAAATCCAGACGGAAGCACGACCATGATATTTTCGGGCTGCGTAGTGGTTGATAGTTTTAATACCTCCGGATTGTTTAATGCAGGATTTAAAAAAGGTTTGGTGGCGGTTTTTACCTCTCATGTTTCTAAACCTGGTCAGGATTTGGCACAACACCAAAGCTTGGCGTACAGCTCAGACAAAGGCCGCACTTGGAAATATTTCAATAAAAATCCAGTTTTGGATATTGGACTCACCAATTTCCGTGACCCGAATGTAATCTGGTGGCCGTCTGAGAAAAAATGGATAATGACGGTGGTGAAACCTTTGGAATATATAGTCCAATTTTATTCTTCTAAAGACCTGAAAAAATGGGACTTCATGAGCGAGTTTGGTAAACAGGGCGATACAACTAAGATTTGGGAATGCCCATCGCTCGTGAAAGTACCTGTCGAAAATTCAAAAGACTCAAAATGGGTATTGATGATTTCAAGCGGGCATCGACAAGCTGCTTATTTGGCCATGCAGTATTTTGTGGGCGATTTTGATGGAAAATCATTTAAACCTCAGAAGCAAAACGAAATATTCTATTTGGACGAAGGCAAAGATTTTTACGCCGCCATTCCATTCTATAATTTGCCTAAAACACAGAAAAACCCGATAATAATTGGCTGGACAAACGACTGGGAATACGCCAACGACATTCCGGCAGGTGAAGGTTATAGAGGTGGTTTTTCGGTAGCTAGAAAATTGAGCTTATATACAACAGATGGTGTGATTAAGCTTAAACAAGAGCCTATTATTAACTCCAAGGTAAAAACAGAAACCTTGGCTTTGACTAAAAACTACGTTTTGAACTCGAGTCTCGGTAAAAAAACGCAAAACTCTTACCGATTAATACTTGACATTGACCTGACCTCCTCCAAAGGTTTTGATTTACAGCTGTTAAAATATGAAAACCAATATTTGCTCTTGAGTTATGACGTCTCCACAAAAATATTTTCAGTGGACAGAACAAAGTCAGGCAAAGTAGACTTTAACAAACGTTTTTCAAGTGTAGAAACCACTAAGATACTTCCTAAAAACAACAAGCTGCTGCTTGATATTTTGGTGGACAAATCGATAATGGAAGTTTATATCAATGGCGGTAAAGTAGTTTTTACCGAACTTACTTTTCCTGATAATCAATCAACGAGTGAAGTTTTTAGTTTTTTTTGATGGCAATATTCATTTTTAAAAATAGAGAATACTGATATTATTTATGCTCTATAATGACTGTTCTCATTATTTTCCAATCTTATTTTTACTTGTTTTGAATAAACAAAAACAAGTACAATAATGGAAACCAAAACATATTTTTTTGACCTACACGCGGATCATGTTGAATGGCTAAAGGCATTGGATTTTTATACCGACGAGTTAGTCATTTTTAAAAGCAGACTGGCCGAAGTAAGTGCCAAAAACAGCTCTATCGAAATTAAGAAAGAAGTGGAGAAGTTTCAGAATAAATTCATCATTCAAAAAAATGAAATTGATAATCTAAAGCATTACATTCATGGTTCTGAAAAAGAAATGGAAGAGGAAATTAAGAAAAACCCAGTGGCAGTAGACCACCGCAAAACGGTGGAAGATACCAGTATTAGAGATAAAATGACAATTTTTATAGAAATTTTTGCTGAACTCAAAGAAGAATTTAATGTCTTTTTGGGTAGAAATATGTAGAAAAGAAATTTCTGAAACATTAAAAAAAGCAGTCAACTTCCATTGACTGCTTTTTTTATAGACAAATCTTCAAAGAAACACGCAAACAAATCCTCGTCCATCTACACTGATACCAGGGCCAAGATAAAACAGCATTTTGTCTGCATTTTCTTCAGTTGTATTTATCAATATATCTGTATCAACTGTAGTTCTAACAAACCCATGTATAATCACTGCAAAACCTTCAAGTACTGTATATTAAACCTCATGTTAGTAGAGCAATTGAACGAAACTTAGATCTTCGTCTTTTATGGTTTTCGATTGGTTTTAGGGCTTAGATGAAAACAAATCCTTCGCTAATCGGTTGAGCTCTTTTGTAGCTAGAAGCCTTTCATTAGGAGTTTTTTCTAACCAAAAAGCAAGGTTGTTTTTGGGGACTTCATCCCAATTTTTATATTTTGAAATTTTTAGTTTATTTTCCAAAATCAGTATTGTTTCTATAGAAGTTTAAAAGAAAAACGAGCAAATTGATTAATTGTCAAAATATTCTCGATTGCCAAAGATTCTAAACCCGCTAAAGTTTGTAACCTCACAAACTTACAATTCCCCCACATCAATTTTCTGACACTAATTCCTTATTTTTGCACATTATTAATTTTAGGTTCAGCGAATTCAACAAATGGAAATTTCAAAAACATATAGTCCGAAAGAAATAGAAGATAAGTGGTATGCTTATTGGGAAAAAAATAAATTCTTCAAATCCACGCCCAACAAAGACAAAGAACCTTACACCATCGTCATTCCGCCGCCCAACGTAACAGGCGTGTTGCACATGGGACACATGCTCAACAATACCATACAAGATGTACTGATCCGCAAGGCTCGAATGGAAGGAAAAGAAGCTTGTTGGGTTCCTGGAACAGACCACGCTTCGATAGCAACGGAAGCAAAAGTGGTGGCTATGCTCAAAGAGCAAGGCATCAACAAAGCAGATTTGACTAGAGACGAATTCCTGAAATATTGCTGGGAATGGACCGAAAAATACGGTGGAATTATCCTGAAACAATTGCGTAAAATTGGTGCTTCGTGCGACTGGGATAGAACCCGATTCACGATGGAAGATAGCCTTTATGATGCCGTAATCGACGTCTTCGTGGATTTACACCAAAAAGGTGATATTTACAGAGGTTACCGAATGGTAAACTGGGATCCCCAAGCCAAAACAACGGTTTCTGACGAAGAGGTTATCACCAAAGAAATGCCTTCAAAATTGGTGCACATCAAATATAACTTTGTCGAAATATCACCTCGAGCGGAGTCGAGAGGCATTATTATCGCAACCACACGTCCAGAAACCATTATGGCAGACTCAGCCATTTGTGTGCATCCTGATGATGAAAGATATAAAAACCTAATAGGCAAAAAAGTAAGAATTCCGTTAATCGACAGAGAAATCAGCATCATTGCCGACGAATATGTGGAGATGGAATTTGGAACGGGCTGTTTGAAAGTAACTCCTGCCCATGACCAAAACGACTTTGCTCTTGGCGAAAAACACAAGTTGGAAGTAATTGACATCCTTACTGATGACGGAAAACTTAATGAAAAAGCACAGATTTTAGTTGGTGAAGATAGATTTATTGCCCGTAAAAAAATCATTAAAATGCTGGAGGAATCTGGCAATTTGGTGAAAGTAGAAGAATATAAATCAAACGTAGGCACTTCTGAAAGAACCGGAGCCGTTATTGAGCCAAAAATCTCTTTACAGTGGTTTTTGAAAATGGAGCGTTTGAGTAAGCCAGCTCACGAAAACGTGATGAATGACACTATTCAGCTCATTCCGCCAAAATTCAAGAATACATACAACCACTGGATGGAAAACGTTCGCGACTGGTGCATCAGCCGTCAATTGTGGTGGGGACATCGTATTCCGGCCTACTATTTGGCCGATGGTACTTGTATCGTTGCCAAATCAATAGAAGCTGCTGTTGAAATAGCCAATACCCAACAAGGCAAAAATGTTACCTCCGCTGACTTTACCCAAGACGAAGACGTGTTGGACACTTGGTTTAGCTCTTGGTTGTGGCCAATTTCGGTTTTTGATGGTTTTAAAAATCCTGAAAACGAAGATATCAACTATTATTACCCAACCAACGACTTAGTAACTGCACCCGAAATTTTATTTTTCTGGGTGGCAAGAATGGTTATTGCTGGATACGAATACAAAGGCACATTTCCGTTCAAAAACGTTTACTTAACCGGGATCGTAAGAGATAAACAAGGTCGAAAAATGTCAAAATCTTTGGGTAATTCGCCAGACCCTTTGGATTTGATTGATAAATTTGGAGCCGATGGAGTGCGTACAGGAATGCTTTTCAGTTCGCCAGCAGGCAACGACCTCCCTTACGACGAAAAACTGGTAGAACAAGGCCGAAATTTCTCCAACAAAATGTGGAATGCATTCAGATTGGTGAAAGGTTGGAACGTGGCTTCTCCCTTCGGCTCCGCTCAGGGAACACCGCTTGAAAGTCAAGGAAATAAAGTTGCAGTTGACTGGTTTAGAGCAAAACTCAACGCCGCCATCGCCGAGGCACTCGACCACTACGACAAATTCCGTATGTCAGATGCCCTTTTGGTGACTTACAACTTAATATGGAACGACTTCTGCTCGCAATATCTCGAAATGATAAAGCCGGCTTATGTGGACGGCCAAAGCTTGCCAATAGAACAAGAAACATACGATGCTACTCTCGAATTCTTCGAGGAATTGATGCGTTTGGTGCATCCGTGGACACCGTTTATTTCAGAAGAAATCTGGCAAAATATTCAACAAAGAACCGAGAATGACTCCATTTGTATTCAAGAATTCCCGAAAGGTGGGGAAGTAGATAGCAAAATATTGGCCGATTTCGAAATCTTGTTTGAGTTCGTTTCGTGGGTAAGAAATACCCGCCAATCAAAACAAATGTCGCCAAAAGAGGCCTTGCCATTGAGCATCAATACCCAAGACGCGGCCAAATATGCTCATCTCGTAGATTTAGCAAAAAAAATGGCCAACCTATCAGAAATCACTTTTGTGAGTACTTCTGTAAAAGGTATGAGTTTGGTGATAAAAGGTGATGAATTTGGCATTGATTTGGGCGAAAACTTGGATGTAGCTGCCGAAATTGAAAATCTTAAAAAAGAGCTGGAATACACCCAAGGCTTCAAAAAATCAGTAGAAGCAAAACTCGCTAACGAGCGATTTGTAGCCAACGCAGCACCTGACTTGGTTCAAAGAGAAAGAGATAAACTCGTTGATGCAGATGCTAAGATTAAAGCAATTGAGGAGGCTTTGGTAAAATTGGGATGATGTTTTTTATGATATGACAAAATTTAATCTTAAAATATTATACATTTGATATTTAATGAATTAAAATGATATTTCTTCGAAATAATTGTTCATAATATCGAAAAAGGGAATAAAATGTCACCAATAGTTCAACAAATTGCCGCTGAATTTAAAGCTGAACTACAAAAGCTTTATGGTGAGGAATTGTCTGCCTTGGTTTTATTTGGTTCCCATGCTAAAGGAGACTTCAAGGAATAATCTGATATTGATTTTGCGGTAGTTTTGAAAAATCCTAATACAAGAGGTTCTGCAGAAATATTTAAAATTTCTTCAGTTAGTTCTGAATTAGGCTTAAAATATAGTGAGCTTATATCCGTATTTCCTATTTCTAAAAAGAGATTTAAATCGTCGAAATTGCCAGTATTTCAAGAAATTCGAAAAGAAGGAATTCAAATATGACGCATTACCCAGAATCGCAGAAGGCCCTTGAATACGCCGAATTTACTTTAGAAAATTCAGAATATAATTTACTTGGAGGTTTTACCTTAGGTACAATCAACCGAGCTTTCTATTCTATGTTTTATTGCATGAATGCACTACTTTTTACTCAAAATGTGCATGCCAAAAGCCAAAAATGAACTCTTGTAAAGTATGAAGAATTATTTGTTAAGAGCGGAATTATGCCAAAAAAAACATCAAATTGGGAAAGAGATGCATTTAACCTAAGGCAGGAGGCAGACTATGATTTCGAGGCAATAATCACAGAAGAGGAAGCACAAATTCTTGTCGAGAATGCTAAAGAATTTTATTTGATAACAAAAGAATATTTGGCAAAATTGACTTGAAATATTGATTTTAAGGAAGGCAAATATTTCGATGAAATTGATTTTTCAACTCCAAAAAATCTAAATTGCCATTAATTAAAAACACACTTAGAGCAATAGAAGAGTCATTACAAAAATTGGCCTGAAACTTTGATTAATTGAAGTTTAAAACATAAATATTTTTTGCGTTACTGTGAAGAAGCCGAGAATTCTTTTGGTTCCCTTTCAAAAAATCAGATAAAACCCTTAGACTATTTTAATGCGAAAGAAATCTCGAAATCGCAATAGATTACTTTTTTCTTCTCCAGAAAACGCTTAGCTTTGAATATGGAAGTACTTTGGCTTTCATACCTAAACTTCGGATAGAAAAAATGTCATCAACAAACAATGAAGGCCTTCGCAGAGAAATTGGGGTAGTTGGTTTGGCCGCCAATACGCTCAACCGTACCATCGGTGCAGGAATTTTCGTATTACCAGCCTTTGTGGCCAGTTTTCTGGGCGAAACCAGTATTTTAGCATACCTATTTTGCGGCTTCTTAATGATGCTCATCATGCTCTGTTTTTCAGAAATTGGCAGTAAAATAACCGCTACCGGAGGAGCCTATGCCTATATCCATGCCGCTTTTGGGCCCTATGCCGGTTTTTTGGCCAATACCATGTTTTGGTTTGTAGGAATCTTAGCTGACGCTGCCATAGCCAACGCCATGGCCGATATGCTGAGTATTTATTTACCTCTTTTATCTGAAATATTTTTCAGAGCCATCTTCTTTTTGTTAGTTTTTGGCTCTTTTACCTTTGTCAATATTTTAGGAGTAAAACATGGCGATAATATGGTAAAAATCAACACCCTTATCAAGTTAGTACCACTGACTATTCTTATTATCGCAGGTTTTATGGGCACTTCAATCGACAATTTACAGTGGCATTCGCTACCTACAATCTCAAAATTGGGCGAGGCCTCAATATTACTATTTTTTGCATTTGCAGGAGGCGAGGCCTCATTAAACGTGAGCGGCGAGCTTAAAAATTCGCAAAAAGTTGTTCCATTGGGCATTCTTTCGGGCATGGGTGCTGTGGTCTTGTTTTATGTTTTAATACAGACAGTTTCTCAGGGTGTACTTGGAGCAGATTTGGTTAAATTTAAAGAGGCACCATTAGCAGCCGTGGCCAACAAAGTGATTGGCTCTTTCGGCTCAACTTTGATGATTGCCGGTGCAGTTTTCTCTATGTTTGCTGCTTTAAGTGGTTCGGTTTTATCTTATCCTAGGGTGATTTTTGCAGGAGCAAACAAAGGCTGGATGCCAAAAATAATGGCCAAAGTTCACCCAAAATTTGCAACCCCTTATGTTGCCATTATTACTTATTCCGTCTTAGATTTGGTCTTTTCAATTTCTGGTGGCTTCAAGCAATTAGCTATCATAGCTAGTGCCTCGCTTCTTGTGGTATATTTCGGTGTCGTGGCAGCAACAATCAAACTCCGATTGAAGGAAACCGACAAGTCAAAAGGCTTTAGATTACCTTTCGGAGTGGGTATTCCTGTCTTGGCAGCTATTTCCATTATTTGGTTTTTATCAAATTTGGCCATGAAAGAAATCACCAGCTTAGTCGTTTTTCTTGGGGTTTTGTCTGTACTTTATATCCTAATTGAATTTTATAACAAAAGAAATAACAATACCCTTTGAACCATGTTGATAAGTATATTCACTTGTTTCAAAAACAAAATCAACGTAAATGAGGACTATCTTTTTAATCATAATTTCATTCTTTTTTTCTTGCGAGAGCTCCTCGCAAGTAATAGATAATCAAAAAAACAACATGACAAACGGCTTGTCTTACTTAGCATTGGGCGATAGCTACACCATTGGCGAAAGTGTCAATGAGGACCAAAGATGGCCGATGCAGTTGGCCAAAAGTTTAACTTCAAACGGTATTGCGGTTTCACCTCCGCAAATAATCGCCAAAACGGGTTGGACCACCGATGAACTAAAAGCAAAAATTATTTCAGAAAACATCACCAAAAAGTATGACTTGGTTTCTTTATTGATTGGTGTAAATAACCAATATAGAGGCCGAAGTGTAAAAGAATTCAGAAAAGAATACATTGATTTATTAGAAACTGCCATTGAATTTTCAGGAAATAAACCAGACCGTGTTTTTGTTGTTTCTATACCTGACTGGGGTGTTACGCCTTTTGGAAGTAATAGTCCTAAAAAGTCGATATCCGAACAAATAGATTTATTCAATGCCGTAAAAAAGGAAGAAACTGAGAAAAGGGGAATTCTGTTTTTAGACATCACTCCTATTTCCCGACAGGCCATCAAAGACCCATCGCTCATTGCGGAAGATGGCTTGCATCCATCGGGAAAAATGTATCAGCTTTGGACAGAGAAAATAATACCCGAACTCTTGAAGAAATTAAAGCCATGAACCAAGACGAATTGCAGAAAAAAGCTGTTGAACTAGACAAAAACGATAAGCTCGCTCCCTTTAGGACTCAATTCGAGATTGGAGAAGAAATATATTTAGACGGCAATTCTCTCGGAAGATTACCAAAAAAAACCATTGGCCTCATAACGGAACTAACTCAAAACCAATGGGGGAAGCGTTTAATCAGAAGTTGGAATGAGCATTGGATGGAGCTACCCAGCAAGGTTGCCGCCAAAATTGCCCAGGTGGTTGGGGCCCAACCCGATGAAATATTCGTGGGTGATAGCACTTCTATTAATTTTTACAAATTGGCTTTTGCGGCACTTAAAACTCAAGAATCAAAAACCAGAATCATTACCGATTCACTCAATTTCCCAACGGATATTTATGTTTTGCAAGGATTGATTGAACAACAATTTAAAAATCATTCGCTCACTATAATTAAGAGCAAGGACGAAAAAAGAATTACAGATGAAGAAATAGAAAATGCCTTAGATCACAACACGGCTTTATTAACGCTATCTCATGTGGTTTTCAAAAGTGCCTACATGTATGATATGCACAAAATTAACCACTTGGCTCATCAAAAGGGCTCGCTAGTACTATGGGATTTGAGTCATTC
>CAMCYZ010000017.1 GCA_945885545.1 Spirosoma fluviale | reverse complement strand
TGGTGATCTTTGCCTTCCACAAAATATTCTTTTATTTGGGTTTTTATATTGGGGTAAAGGTTATACTCCTCCATGTTTTCAATCGGTAACCAACAGATTTGGAGAGCCGTCGTTTCTTTTGGATTAAGTACTGGCTTGCCAGAAACTATTTTAGCGTTAAAAACACAATGTAAGGTGTCTTTATTTGGTTGATGAACTTCAGCCAAGAAAAGTAAATCCTGAACCTCAATCTCCAGGCCTATTTCTTCTTCCAGTTCTCTTTTTAGAGCCACTTCCAGTTTTTCACCAAATTCTAGATTTCCACCAGGAATTGCATACAACAGATTGCCGTTGTAATTGTATTTGAGGGTAAGTAGTTTATTGTCGGCTAGAATAATAGCCGAAGGTCTGGTTTTCATCAAAGTTTATCTTGAAAAATTATAACCTATTCCAAAGTTTGTTCTGAACACGCCAATATCGAGCTTTCTGCCCGCATAAGGTGAGATTTCGAAAGCTATTTGAACCTTCTTGTATTTCTCAAAAGGCATCAATCTTACCCCTAGGTTCATGAAATAACCTTCTAATATATTGTTGTTTTCTATTGCATTCAGATAGTTCATTTTTACGCCAGCTCCCATGTAAGTTATAGATTTTGGCGTTTTCTTCAGGTTTATTTCTGGAGAAATATCTGTGCTTAACGAAGAAAAGTAAGAGTTGGTTTGGAATTTCACATCCAGCCAAATGGCTTTGGAAGGGTTGGTGCTTAGTCCCAAAACAGAATTGAATGGATAATAGACTACGCTCTGTGCAAGGCTCGGCAAACTCATGCCACATACCAAACCAAGCAAACATAGTTTTATTTTTTTGAGCATAACAAAGGATTAATCTATAAGTGCTAATTCGGTATTTTTTGCGTCGGCCGCAGTTTTTTCTACAATTTCGTTGATTTGTTGAATCACCTCAAAAAACGTTTTCAGTTGTTCTTTAGATAAAGTGTCACTAAGTTTATTGTTAAATTCTATTACGCCTAGTCTTGCAAAGTTTCTTTTTTCTTTGCCTAAATCAGTCAGAAATACGTTCACGAAGCGTTTGTCCACGGGATCTGTTTCTCTGTAAATCCAGCCTTTTTCTTCGAGCGATTTGAGCATTCTGGTCAAGCTTCTCGGCTCCATACCGATGGATGGACCTATTTTGGTGGCCGGAGTACCTTTTTCTAGATCAATATTGAGCAAAACATAACCAATAGACATGGTCATATCCTCACTAGCTGCATATATGTTATACATGCGAGATATAGCATGCCAAACCCACTTTATATGAAAGTCTAAGGTTTTCTCTTTTTTCATTTTACTCAAAGAATTCTTTTCTATAGTTTTACAAAACTAAACATTTTTAATGTTATGCAAGCATACTATAAAGTTTTTATAACGAAACGTTAATGACAAAGTTCTTAGACACGCCGAGAAATGTTTTTTTCTTAGCGTCTTTCCGACATAGCGGTAAATTAAAACATTTGAAATAATTGATCAGAATGGCCAAGTGGAAATTTTAGTTTTGGAATCAAAAACGATTGTTTTTTTCTCCGTTCCATATATAATATTTACAAGATTGGTTTGGTCGGAGAACATCTCTTGCATGATATTATTGTAGATGGTGTAGTTTTTAATGTTCTTACAATCAAATATTTCCAAATACAACCAAGTGGCATCAGCTTCTTTTTCTTTTCCATAGAACTTCCCGAATTTCACCTCTTTGTCAGGCGACACCAAGGCCAAGTTTTTTCGAATATACTGTTCTATCAGCGGATTGATCGTAGTTTCGGAATCTTCTATTTTTACTAATTTACCTTTGTTAAAATGTGTCAAAGTCAACTCTAAATCATCGGTAAAAACCCGAACGGAAAGTTCCAGTGAACTAGATTTTGGATTGTAGTTGATTTCGGTAAGTGAAGTATGAAAGTCGTGCTTAGGACTCCAATTTGTGTTCAGAAAACAGACAAGAAGCAGAATCCTAAGCATTATTTTAGAATAACAGTTTTATGGTGTCATTAAAGAGCACATATACCATTAAGGCCAACAGAATAAAAGTTCCTATTTGTTGGGTACGTTCCATAAATTTCTCTGATGGCTTACGGCCGCTAATCATTTCATAAAGCAGCACCATGACGTGGCCACCATCCAAGGCAGGTATAGGTAGGGCATTCATAAATGCCAATGCCATTGAAAGCAAACCGGTAAGTGCCCAGAACTTTTCCCAGTCCCATTTTGGAGAAAACATTTGAGCCAAACCTACAGGGCCAGTAAGTGCATTTTTGGGCGAAATATGTCCTTTAAAAATTCTCGCAAAACCATTTATCTGTTGTGGAATCACTCCTAAAGCTTCAATTGAACCTACTTTGAAAGCTTCTAGAAAAGAATATTTTGCTTTTGAAGAGGTTAGTAAACTTTTTGGATAAAATCCAATTGCTGAATCAGCGGTAACTATTGGGTGAAGGATTAAGCTTGTACCTTTTCTTTCAATACCCAAGTCAATTTTTTTATTCGCTGATTTTCTAATTAACGGTGTAATCTGCTGGTAGTAAGTTATAGGTTTGCCGTTAAAACTCACTATTTTATCTCCGCTTCTTAATCCAGATTTTTCAGCGGGCATACCTTTGGTTACACGGTCAACCTCGAAAGGGATAATTGGTTCTATGAAATAGTTTTTTTGAGCGACCTTGTCTATAAGTTCATTTGGTATTGGTATTTCTAATTTTGTGCTATCTCTTTCAACAGTAAATAGGACATTTTCATTGGTAATTGAACCTCTCAACTCGCTAAGAGTGGCATAGTCTTTACCATTTATCTTCGTGATTTTATCTCCTGTTTTCAAGCCGATTTTTTCGGCCATTGGGTAAGCAAATATTCCCCTTTTGTTAATTTCTTCCTTGGTATAATCTTCATCACCCCAAACATATTTTACACCCGAGAATATCAATATACCTAGAATCACATTTACAATTATTCCACCCAACATTACAAAAAGTCTTTGCCAGGCTGGTTTTGAGCGAAATTCCCACGGCTCTGGAGTTGAAGATAATTGAGAAGCATCTTTGGTTTCGTCAATCATACCGGCGATATCCACATAGCCGCCCAATGGAAACCAACCAAGACCATATTCTGTATCACCTTTTTTCTTTTTCCAAAGAGCAAAGTTCAGTACGTTGGGAAGCGGAAATAAAAAGTCAAAGAAAATATAAAATTTATTAACTCTGATATTGAAGATTCTGGCAAATATAAAATGTCCAAATTCGTGTAGTCCTACTAAAATTGTAAGTGCCAGCAAAAGCTGAGCGGCCATGATTAATCCTTCCATATTTTTTGGCTAAGCCTGATAGTTTGTCTTTGATATCTAAAACGCAAAATTCGGTAAAAAATTCAAAAAAGGTAGTATTTAATGGCAAAAATTAGCATATTTTACTCGTATTTGTACACAAAAAAACACCCATACCGGAAATCGACATGGGTGCCTCGCTAGTAAATCCATACAACTCTATGACAAAGTTAATAAAAGAATTTAATGTAGCAACAGTTTTTAAATAATATTTTAAACGCTTGTACTGCTTATACTTGCACCTAAAAACTCTCTATTAAGTCTAGCAATATTGTCTAAAGAAATCTCTTTTGGACATTCTGCCGCACACGCACCTGTATTGGTACAAGCTCCAAATCCTTCAGCATCCATTTGAGCCACCATGTTAAGTGCTCTAGATTCTCTTTCTGGCTGGCCTTGTGGTAACAAAGCCAATTGAGAAACTTTTGCAGATACAAACAACATAGCAGAGGCATTTTTACAGGCAGCTACACAAGCTCCACATCCTATACATGCTGCCGCCGCAAAAGCCATGTCGGCTTTGTCTTTTCCTATAGCTAAGTTATTGGCATCTTGGGCGTTACCTGTATTTACTGACACAAAACCACCCGAGGCAATTATTCTATCAAAGGCGGAACGATCTACTACCAAGTCTTTTATAACCGGAAACGCCTTCGACCTCCAAGGCTCCACAACGATGGTGTCGCCATCGTTGAATGTTCTCATGTGAAGCTGACACGTGGTTACACCTTCCAATGGACCATGCGGTTGGCCATTGATATACATGGAGCACATTCCACATATACCCTCTCGGCAATCGTGGTCAAATGCTATCGGTTCTTTATTTTCTTGTACAAGTTTCTCGTTTAGAACGTCAAACATCTCCAAAAACGACATATCTGGCGAAACGTGATCTACTTTATATGTTTCTAAATTACCTGAAGTTTTGGCATTTTTTTGTTTCCAAACTTTCAGATTAATGGTCATATTACCTGTGCTCATAATTCAAAAAAAATTGAAATAATTATTTATAGTTACGTTGAGCTATTTTGATGTTTTCATACTTCAGCTCCTCTTTGTGCAGCTCCCACTGACTCTCACCTTTGTGTTCCCAGGCAGATACATACATGTAGTTTTCGTCGTCACGCATGGCCTCGCCACCATCTTCTTGGTACTCTTCTCTGAAGTGGCCTCCGCACGATTCGTTTCTGTCCAAAGCATCAACGCACATTAATTCGCCCAATTCGATAAAGTCAGCCACACGACCAGCTTTGTCTAACTCTGGGTTGAATCCGTCTATATCACCCAAAACTCTAAGATCACTCCAAAATTCTTTTTTCAAAGCTTGAATTTCGGCAATTGCTTCTTTCAAACCTTTTTCGCTTCTGGCCATTCCGCACTTTTCCCACATGATTTTTCCTAATCTTTTGTGGAATGATTCTGGCGATTGTTTTCCTTTGATATTTATTAACTTTTCAATTCTCTCACGTGTTGACTTTTCAGCTTCCACAAATGCTTCATGATCAGTAGGTATTGCCTTCGTTTTGATTTCAGCCGACAAGTAAGCACCTATGGTGTAAGGAATCACGAAATATCCATCGGATAAACCTTGCATTAAGGCCGAAGCTCCCAAACGGTTGGCTCCATGGTCAGAGAAGTTGGCTTCTCCTAAACAATAAAGACCTGGAACTGTTGTCATTAAGTTATAATCTACCCAAACACCCCCCATTGTATAATGTACTGCAGGATAAATCATCATTGGCACTTCGTAAGGATCTTCTCCTGTAATCTGCTTGTACATGTCAAACAAGTTACCGTACTCTTCTTTTACAACTTCTTTTCCGAGGCGAATCAAAGTGTCCAAATCAGGATTTTCGATACCCAATTTTGTAGCCTCTGCTCTACCGTATTTGTTTATCAAATTCGATTTGAAATCTAAATAAACAGCCATTTTGGTTGCACCTACTCCATAGCCAGCATCACATCTTTCTTTGGCTGCACGCGAAGCGATATCTCTAGGCACCAAGTTACCAAAAGCAGGATAACGACGCTCTAGATAATAATCTCTTTCTTCTTCTGGAATATCGTTGGCTGCACGCTTGTCATCTTTTTGTTTTGGCACCCAAATACGACCGTCGTTACGAAGCGACTCAGACATCAAAGTTAGCTTTGACTGGTGATCACCTGAAACAGGAATACAAGTTGGGTGAATCTGCGTGAAACAAGGATTTGCGAATAATGCTCCTTGTTTGTGTGCTTTCCAAGCCGCAGTTACGTTGCTTCCCATGGCGTTGGTAGAAAGATAGAACACATTTCCGTACCCTCCAGTACACAACAATACCGCATGCCCAAAATGTCTTTCTAATTCGCCAGTGATTAGATTTCTTGCAATAATTCCTCTTGCTTTACCATCGATTTTTACGACGTCTAGCATTTCGTGGCGAGAATAATTTACAACAGAACCCTTGCCTATTTGTCTCTCAAGTGCCGAGTATGCTCCTAAAAGCAGCTGTTGGCCAGTTTGTCCTGCGGCATAAAAAGTACGTTGTACTTGTGTTCCACCAAATGAACGGTTACGCAGCATGCCGCCGTAATCACGAGCAAAAGGAACACCTTGTGCAACACACTGGTCAATGATATTGGCCGAAACTTCAGCCAAACGGTGAACGTTTCCTTCCCTTGCACGATAGTCGCCACCTTTGATGGTATCGTAGAACAATCTATAGGTAGAATCGCCGTCGTTTTGATAATTTTTTGCAGCATTAATACCTCCTTGAGCTGCAATGGAGTGAGCTCTTCGGGGAGAATCTTGAAAACAGAATGTTTTCACCTTGTAACCCATTTCGGCCAAAGATGCTGCTGCAGAGGACCCGGCAAGACCAGTACCTACCACTATAATTTCTAGACTACGCTTGTTGGCTGGGTTTACAAGAGGTACTGAAGACTTATATTTCGTCCATTTCTCACCTATTGGGCCTTCAGGCACCTTAGCGTCCAATTTTATTGTTGCCATTTTTTTATAATTAAGCTGAAATTATTTAAAAAAATAAAAATATAAAGGCATTGCTGCATATCCAATCGGAATTAAAACCGCAAAAACCCAAACCCCAATACCTTTAATGAGTGGGGTATATTTTGGGTGACTCCAACCCATGGTTTGAAATGCACTTTGGAATCCATGGAACATGTGAAACGCAACCGCAAACATAGACAGCACATAAAATAATACTAATAATATGTTTTGAAACGAGAACGAAACTACATTGTATAAGTCTTTAACAATAATTGTTTTAGTTCCGGCTTCTTCGTTAAACGACTCCACTTTTTTGGCCTCTTGTGTATAACCAGATTCCATCAGAGTTGTTTCAACATTTCCATTCGAAATTTGTTCGGTATATTTTACATAAGGAAGTGCCTCATTGTGATATCTATACCAGAAGTCGCTCATGTGAACCGCCAAATAAACCAAAAGGATAGTTCCTAAAACAGCCATATTTCGACTAAAAACACTCGAAGAGTTCTTAACAACTGCATAGTTAACTGGCCTAGCTTGACGGTTTTTGTAAGTAATGTACAAGCCCCAGAAAGCATGGAAAAGTATCAATGCATAGTTGACATAAGACACAACCTTGATGAGCGGAAAAGTGGTCATGAAAACCGCATAGTTGTTAAATGCATAACCACCATCGTTTTTGAACAATTGTAGGTTTCCAATAAGATGCACTATCAAAAAAGTACATAAAAACAAGCCTGTAAGTGCCATCAGGAGTTTTTTACCTATGGAGCTTGTTAAAGTTTTTGTTAGCCAAAACATATTATATTTTTAAAATTTAATTATTAGAAAATACTTAGAAAAGTCCAATTTACTTTTATGGCTCAAATCTAACTCTGAAACCGTTTAGAATCAACATAAATACTAAAATATATTTGAATTTTACAAAGCGACTGTGTCAATTTAATCAATAAAGTATCGTTTTTTATCCAAACATTATTAGAATAGTTATGTTTTAAAAAATGCATTTTTACGAGCCTTGTATCTCTAAAAAACTAAAACCTTCAAGATTTTTCTTGAAGGCTTCACATTAATTTATCAACTCAAATCCACAGAAAGCTTGTAGTACTTTTGGCACTTTTATGCCTTCGGCTGTTTGGTTGTTTTCCAAAATAGCTGCCAATATTCTCGGCAAGGCCAGTGCCGAGCCATTTAAAGTATGCAAAAGTTTGGTTTTCCCATCAACTTTGTACCTTAGTTTAAGTCTGTTGGCTTGGTAAGTTTCAAAATTTGAAACCGAGCTGACTTCTAACCAACGCTCTTGAGCGGCTGAAAAAACCTCAAAATCAAAAGTTAATGCAGAAGTGAAACTCATATCCCCACCGCACAAACGAAGAATTCTGAAGGGTAACTCAAGTTTTGTTAGCAGCCCTTTTACGTGTTCTAACATTTCTTCGAGTGACTGATAAGATTCTTCTGGCTTACGAACTTGCACAATTTCTACTTTATCAAATTGATGCAGCCTGTTTAAACCTCTCACGTGGGCACCCCAGCTGCCCGCTTCTCTACGGAAACAAGGTGTATAAGCTACATTTTTAATAGGCAAATCATTATCATTCAATATAACATCGCGGTACATATTGGTAATTGGCACCTCAGCAGTAGGAATCAAATACAGATCATCGGCGGTTGCATGGTACATTTGACCCTCTTTGTCAGGCAATTGCCCGGTGCCAAATCCTGAGGCGGCATTGATAACTATTGGCGGCTGAACTTCAAAATATCCAGCGGCTTCGGCTTCGTTCAAGAAGAAATTTATCAAAGCACGTTGGATTTTGGCTCCTTTGCCTTTGTAAAAAGGAAACCCTGCTCCAGATACTTTGTTGCCCAATTCGAAATCGATGATGTCGTATTTTTTTATCAACTCCCAATGTGGCTGAGCCTCGGCATGTAGTTTAGGAATATCACCAAGGGAAAAAATATTTAGGTTTTCTTCGGGCGTTCTTCCGGCTGGTACACTTTCATGCGGCAGGTTAGGCATAGTAATCAGAACGTCTTGAAGCGAAACTTCCAGCTCTTTGAGTTTTTCTTCAAGGTTTTTAGAAGCTGCTTTTAGTTCGGCAGTTTTGCCTTTTATGGCTTCTGCTTCGTCTTTTTTACCTTCTTTCATCAATCCACCAATTTCTTTCGCTAAGTTGTTAGACTGAGCCAAAGTATTGTCCAATTCTAGCTGCGTGTCTTTGCGGTTTTGATCCAAAGACAAAACTTGCTCGACCGTCTCAGCGGCATTTTTGAAATACTTCCTCTCCAGACCAGCTATGGTGAGATCTTTGTTTTCTTTGATGAAATTCAGTTGTAACATAATATTCTTCTATGATAATTTATTTGTCCTAAGTGATAATTGAGATGGCCGACCAAATGAATCAAGAAATAATCTATTTTCATTTCATAGCCAAATACATTTTCTGAGTATATTTGATCAAAAACATCGGCGTCTACATTTGAAATCGTTTCCTTTACCATTTCTGTGGTCTCGTCTAAACACTTCAAAAGATGTTCTTTGGTCGTTTTTTCTGAAAACTCCGCTGATCTATTTCTTACATAACCCGTTTTACCTAAAATGGCTCCAACGTAATTATTGAGATTTCCTAAAATATGCAAACACAAGTTTCCTGCCGAATTGTTGATGCCTTAGGCTTTTATCCAAAGTTTTTCTTCATCTGCATAAGCCTCAATTTCAGATTTAAGCCTATTCAAATCTTTCTCAAAAACAGCAGAAAGTGATTTTTGCATTTTTTAATCAAATTTAAACAGCCCTTCGTTTAAAGCTTCCAATGCAGCATTTTTGTCTTTTGTATCTACCAAAATAGACATATTGTGCTCAGACGCACCGTAAGCAATCATTCTTACTGGAATATTTTTCAGGGCGTTCATTACATTTATAGCTATACCCGCCTTGTCTGCCATGAAATTACCCACTATACAAATAATACTTTGGTTGAAATCATGCGGCTCAAGGTCAGCTATTTGATTGAGTTCCTCAGTTATTTTATCAAGATTCTCGCTATTGTCAATAGTCACTGCCACTGAAACCTCAGAAGTGGTAATCATGTCCACAGGAGTTTTGTATTTTTCAAAAACCTCAAATACCTTTCTCAAGAATCCGTAGGCATTCAGCATCCTGGTAGAATGTATATAAATGGCCGTAATGTTGTCTTTGGCAGCAATGGCCGTGATTTCAGATGTATGCGAAACGTCCGACTTTATCAATGTACCAGGTGCATTTGGCTCCATGGTGTTTTTTAATCTCACGGGAACACCTTTCATTTTGGCAGGTGTTATAGTGCTTGGATGCAAAATTTTGGCTCCAAAATAGGCCAACTCAGCAGCCTCCTCAAAACTCAGCTCACGCACAGGAAATGTACGTTTCACGATTCTAGGGTCGTTGTTGTGCATACCGTCTATGTCTGTCCAAATCTGTATTTCTTCTGACACAGTGGCACCACCAATCAATGAAGCTGTGTAGTCAGAACCTCCACGCTTTAAATTATCTACTTCGCCGCGGGGATTTCTACAAATAAATCCTTGAGTGACAATAATTTGCTTATCTGTTTGTTTTGACAACAAATGCCCAAGTTTTTCTTCAATAACGGCCAATTCAGGCTCATTGTCGGCATCGATTCGCATGAAATCCAAAGCAGGAATCAATACCACACTGTCGCCCACTTCTTCCATGACAGCAGCGAACATTTGCGTAGAAAGAATCTCGCCTTGAGCAACTAATTCTTTATCCTGTTTTAGTGTAAATGGGCTGATATTAACCAAAGATGTTATGAAATCAAATTCGGTATCTATTATTTTTTGACCCTTGGCTAGGCCGTGGGGCGTAGCATATAGTTCTTCTATGAAAGCCTGATAATGGTTTTTGAGGCTTGAAATATTTTCCAAAGCCTCGGTATTTTTGTGCTGTTTGATGGACTCACCAATAGCCAAGAGGCCGTTTGTGGTACCAGACAATGCCGATAAGACCACAATTTTCCTTGTTTTATCTTCTGTAACAAGGTTTCTGATTGATTTCATTCTTTCTGGCTTTCCTACCGAGGTGCCGCCAAATTTCCAAACTTGCATATTATATCGTTTTATTTTTTCTTTTACCACAGAGCGTCAGGGAGTTTTGCACGGAGTGACACAAAGTTTTTATACCAAACCTAACATCTTTATTGCCGTAATGGCTGCTTCGTCGCCTTTGTTGCCGTGTATGCCACCGGCTCTGTCTAGGGCTTGTTGGTGGGTATTGGGTGTTAACACGCCAAAAATAACGGGCTTGTTATACTTCAATGATACTTCAGTTAATCCAGCAGCCACCGCATGATTGATATAGTCATTGTGTTTGGTTTCTCCCTGAATCACACATCCGATTGCGATAACTGCATCAATTTCAGACTTTTGGGCATACACTTGTGAGCCAAAGCTCAACTCAAAACTACCAGGAACGTAAACTTTCAGCACGTTAGATTCTTTTGCACCATACTTTAAAAGCGTGTCTATGGCTCCTTGGGCTAAAGGCTCGGTGATGTCATCGTTCCACTCGGCTACGATGACCACAAACTTTTTCCAACTGATGTCTGTCAGGTTTTCTGTTTTGAAAATGCTAAGGTTTTTATGAGCAGAAGACATAATTCTATGCTTAGATGATACAAAAAAGGGATAAACCTGATGGCTTATCCCTTTGATTTTTAATATTTTTAATCTCGGTTATTCGCCAATCTCGGTTTCTAGTCTCGATTTGTATTTTTTGGCTAATAAGGTTTCCATTCCTGTAGGATATTTGTTTATGATATCCGAATAAACCTCCACAGCCTCTTTGGTTTTTTTAGATTCAGAAAGAGCGTTTGCCCATTTCATCATGTATCCTGGTGTAGAAAACTTGTTTGGTTTGTGATTAGATGCTTTTTCGTAGTAAGAAGCAGCATCTTCAACCTTTTTGGTTTCCATGTAGCAGTCAGCGATTAATGAGTAAGCTCTAGCTTGTAACACTTGATCATCAGACGAAAACTTGCCTAACCTTTCGATTGCCTCAGCATATTTAGCTTGCTTCATCAATACTATACCAGCATAAAGACTTGCTAATTTACCCGCTTTTGTACCGCTGTAGTTATCAGACAGCGACAAAAGACCTTCGTTTCCGCCTTTCCCTTTCAATGCTTGATTGAGCGAGTCTGCTTCGAATGAGAAAACGGCGTCATAAAGAGCAACTTGAGCTTCTTTTTCTTGGGTGTCCGTGTAGTATTTGTATCCAAAGTAGAGTGCTACCACCGCAATGATAGCTCCACCTAAGTATGTAAATAATTTTGAGTTTTTTTCTAAAAGGCCTTCGTACTTAAAAAATTCTTTTTTCAGTGCGTCAGCGTTTTCTATAATTTCAATACCTTTATTCTCTTTATCAGCCATTTTTCTATTGTTCAAAATTTTTGGATTGCAAATTTATGAAAAACCTTCATAAAATTCATATAAAAACTCCTAAAAAATGTGCCAAAACCATTTTGACACACAAAAAAGACCGAAAAATCGGCCTTTAGTACGTTTTAATATTTTTATTCTCTCAAGAAAGGATAGTCTTGCTGAACATAAATGTCCTCAAAAGCCTCTTCAGGTTTTGGCCATGGAGATTCTTCTGCAAAAGTTACTGATTCCTCCACCTGAACTTTTATTTTGGCATCAATGGCTGCCAATTCTCCTTCAGTAGCTATTTTTTGAGACAATATTCTATCTTTTATAAGTTCGACTGGATCTCTTTGTTTCCATTCGGCTACTTCTTCTTTAGTACGATATTTTTGTGGGTCAGACATCGAATGGCCTCTGAATCTGTAAGTTTTGAACTCCAAGAAAGTTGGGCCGTCGCCTTTTCTGGCTCTTTCAGCTGCTCTACCTACCGCTTCATGTACGATTTCTACGTCCATAGCGTCTACTGGCTCAGCCGGCATGTCGTAGGCTTCGGCCAAGGTATACAATTCTCTTACGTTTGAGGTTCTTTCTACGGACGTACCCATGGCGTATCCGTTGTTTTCTACCACAAATATCGTGGGTATTTTCCAAGTCATAGCCATATTGAAGGCTTCGTGCAATGCACCCTGACGTGTAGCACCATCACCAAAATAACAAATACACACTTTACCTGTGTTTAAGTATTTTTCGGCAAAACCTAAGCCCGCACCCATGGGAATCTGAGCACCCACTATACCGTGTCCGCCCACAAAGCCCACTTCCTTATCGAAAATATGCATAGAACCGCCTTTGCCTTTGGTTGTCCCTGTTACTTTGCCATACAGCTCAGCCATGATACGCTTTGGGTCTGTGCCCAAAACCAATGGATGTCCATGGTCACGATATGCGGTGATGTATTTATCGCCTTTTTCGAGAGCCGAAACTGCTCCAGAGGAACAAGCTTCTTGACCTATATATAAATGACAGAAACCTCTGATTTTTTGCTGACCATATAATTGACCTGCTTTTTCTTCAAACTTGCGTTGCAATTGCATAGTTTCATACCAAAAGATATATTGTTCTTTTGTATATTTTACTTGAGCCGCCTCTTTCTTTTTGCTGGTTGCCATAAAGTTTTCGCTTAGAATTTTTTGGATTGCAAAAATAAGGATTAA
Organism: Spirosoma fluviale; assembly: GCA_945885545.1. Classification (GTDB taxonomy): domain Bacteria; phylum Bacteroidota; class Bacteroidia; order Cytophagales; family Spirosomataceae; genus Leadbetterella; species Leadbetterella lacustris. The sequence continues at coordinate 19,422 of CAMCYZ010000017.1, read as the reverse complement.
AACTAAATAGAAGGAATATTATTGATAAAATCTATGTCTTTGGCCAAAAGATAACATTTGTCGGAGACGTTTTTCTCTTCGTGGTTATTTACCGAAACCTCCACTTTGCTGTAATTGACAATAATTTCGGGATGGTGGTTGTGTTTTTCTACAATATCAAACACTTTTTTAGTGAAATTAATTACCTCAGTGTAGTTTTTGAAATTGAAAAGTTTGTGAAGTTTTCCGTCAGTAATTTTCCAATCTGTTTTGGTTAACTCCTCTGTCTGAATTTTTGTGATTTCCATGGATGTTTTTGTTTATTTAAATGCCTCTCGATATTGATAACGAAGTTTTTCGTGTATTTGTTTGTAGGTTGCAATTAACTCAGCATCAAAATGTCTTAATTTTTTTTCTTTCTGAATGCTTAAAAGAATAATGTTGGAATTTGACCAAACCGCATTTCTTCCGCACCTTTGTAGTCATTATGCACTTAGAAAAACTCCAATTGTCCAATTTCAGAAATTACGAAAATCAATATTATGAGTTTTCGGAGGGATTAAACTGTATTGTTGGCAAAAATGGAAGCGGCAAAACGAATCTACTCGATGCCGTTTATTTTCTTTCCTTATGTAAAAGTTCTATTCACAGTCAGGATGCCTTGAGTATAAAATTTGAGGAAGATTTTGCTCAAATTGAAGGTCGATTTGGCAAGGAATTGATCACATGCTCCATGCAAAGAGGTGGTAAAAAATCGTTTTTTTATGACAAAGTGCCTTACGAAAAACTCTCGGAGCATATCGGAAAATATCCGGTGGTGTTGATTGCTCCTGACGACACAGACCTCATACGCGATGGAAGTGAGACACGAAGAAAACTTTTTGATGGCATACTTTCTCAGATTGACGCAGAATACCTGAAACTGTATTTGTCTTATAATAAATCACTTGACCAGCGAAATAGTCTGCTGAAACAATTTGCCGAACATAATTATTTCGACGAAGATTTGGTGAGGATTTACTCGGATCAACTTTTGGTTACGGGTAAGAAAATATTTGAAGTTAGGGAGAATTTTGTAACACAGTTTTTGCCTTTATTTAAGAAGCATTATGACAACCTCTCTGACAACAGAGAAATGGTGGAAATTAATTATAACTCTGAATGGGCAGATGACAACTTTGAAGGAATATTTTTGAAAAGCATTGGTAGTGATTTGGCTGCTCAACGCACCACCAAAGGAATACACAAAGACGACTATGAGTTTTGGATGGAGGGGAAACTGGTGAAAAAGTTTGGCTCTCAAGGCCAACGAAAGGCTTTTATTATGGCCATCAGAATGGCTCAGTTTGATATTCTTACCCAAATAAAAGGCTTCAAACCCATACTTTTACTCGACGACATTTTTGATAAACTAGACGAGAAACGCATCAAACAATTAGTGGAAATGATTGATAACAAAGCCTTTGGGCAGGTTTTTTTGACAGATGCTCGGCCCAATAGAACCAAAGAACTTTTGAAAGGAATTGAGGTGAAGTTTCTCGAGATTGGGTGAAGTTTGTTGGTGTCGGTTGTTTGAACGCACTCGCCTCTTTTGAAGATACATTCAAGGCTTAACCTACTACTGTATAGTTTCAATTCTATCTTTATAAATGTTTATTAGCTTATTTTCTCTGGCAAGCTTTTCAATTTCGGGCCATATTTCAGTTATAAAACGATGGAAGTCAGAGAATTTCATATTCCCAACTCTTACGTGAATAACGCTTGGTGGAGGAGTGCTCAACATAATCCTATCCGAAAAGTCAGCATCCTTTGTAACGATTGTTAGATTGTTCAGTTTTGAGAATTCCCAAATATCAGAATCTGCAGCATCGGGTTTTAAATCTAATTGATGAATATAGTCGGGTGAATTCCAAAGATTGAAATAATTGGGAAGGTTGGCATCTATAAGATATTTTGCCATTTTAAGCAGCTTCGGTGATTATCGGATATATTGCAAACTTTTTATCCATCATTTCTATTGCAAACTGTTGACAGGCATCTATGTCCTCAATTTCTAATACAGGAAATTGACTTACAATCGATTCCTTTGTTTCGCCCGCAAACAGATACTCAAGCACCGATTGCACAGTTATTCTTAAACCTCTGATAGTTGGTTTCCCATTACATATTTCAGGATTTATTGTAATCCTCCCCGTTAAATTAGTATTCATATTTTTTTTTAATAAATATAAGAAACTGCTTTTCAAAAAGAAAAATTTCAATTGTACTTGTAAATCAGCGTTTTGTTTTTCTAAATGTAAATTGAAATTATATGTTACTTTGTCAAAAAACAACTAGCTATTTCACAACAATGCCCTATCCAAATGCACATAGCCACCATCCACATGAATGAGCTGACCTGTGGTGTGACTCGAGCGATTTGACAATAGAAAAACTACCATATTTGCCAATTCTTCGGAGGTGGTCATGCGTTTTCCTAGCGGAATTTTATCCTTTATTTTTTCTAAAGTTTCTTCCGCGTTGGGCAAGGTTTTTATCCATTTATCGTAAAGTGGCGTATAGCATTCAGCCACAACAACTGAATTAACCCGGATACCATACTTCAACAATTCCACGGCCCACTCACGTGTAAGGGCGTTGCGAGCACCGTTGGCGGCTGCATAGCCCGATGTACCTCCTTGGCCGGTTTCGGCTGTTTTGGAGGTTACGTTTACTATAGAACCCTTGGTTTCAATTAATGACGGCAGGCAGTATTTTGCCAGTAAATAATAATGAACAACATTACGATGAAGTGAGGCCATGAAGCCCTCGTAATCACCGTTTTCTAGCCCAATTCCGTCGTTGGCTCCGGCGTTATTTACCAAGCCATGTATCTTTCCGAATCTGGCCAAAACGGCATCCACCGCTTTTTTACATTCTTCGGGATTGGAAAGTTCGGCTTCAACAGTAAAACCAAATCCACCAGCGGCGGTTACTTTTTCCAAGGCCAGTTCGTTGTCTTTTGCATTTCTTCCGATAATTACGGGAAACGCACCTTCTAGAGCCAACTGACTTACAATTCCTTCTCCAATTCCTTTGGCACCGCCAGAAACAATGATGACTTTTTCTCTGAGATTAAGATTCATCTTTTATTTGTTTTTTGCCCAATAATCCAAAACCATGACTTTATCAAGATGAGGCTTTAAAACTTCCACAAAAGCCTTATGGTCAGGATGTGGCAAATATACTGCTCTATCTTCCTCACTGTTAAATGTTACAAAAAATATGTGCGTAAAACCATTGTCAAGGCCTTCAGGACTATTGTTGGTTCCCCATTCGTAAGCATTTATTTGTTTGATTTTGTCTTTTAATCCGTGAAAAGCATCTTCCACTTTTTTAACATCAGCGGCCGAAGAAGTTTCTTTGAATTTGAACATCACTACATGACGCAATTCTTTTTTTTGTGAAAAACCAAGAGTTGAAATTGCCATAAATATCGACGCAATTAAGATTGATTTGAATGATAAGGAGCTGAAAATATGCATATTTGGGAATGGTTGAATTTTATAAAAACATAATCTCAACAAAAATAGAAATACCTTCCTTTTAATAAAATTAATTAGGAAGAAAAAATTGGCTAAAGTAAAATTCAAGTATTTCTGCCTGTTGTTTTTGTAAAAATAAACATTACAATCTAAGTAAATATTAAAAATTGAATATTTAATTCAACAACAATTGGTGGCTTGAAGGAGTAGGCTTAGCGATGCAACTGTTATTTTTACACATTACGTTCTCATCATCAATTATTATACTTTAGGGTGCGGCTGTATCATCTAATCTAGTGAAATATGATTTGAATTTATATGTCATTATTTTTTAATTAAAGGTAATAAAGATTTCATAAAGTCATCGTATTGGAAATAATCTTCTTCTACGAATTGGTTTCCTTTCTTAATAAATACTGACTTAAAAGGTAAAGTATTATCGTTACCTATTCCGCTTGCATCATCATGATAGGTTATATCTTTTTTACCGTCTTTGTTGAAATCTTGATAGATAATGATAGGTTTCCAATTTCCTTTCCGAGTATTGTTTATGGTATATTGAAAAATTGTATTATCCACAAAAAATTCACCGTTTGGTAATTGTTTGTAAAAAATCAAGTCCCATTTATTCACTTGATTAATATTCAATGCAATAATATCTTTTAACCCGTCGCCATTCACATCGTCAACAACAAAATCCTCATTTCCATATGACAACTTGCCGTCACCGACAAGAGGTAACTTAATAACTTTGGTGTCATCAAAGTAGCCTCGACCTTGATTAATCATTATTTTATTAGGAATTGGGTAATCTTTTGTGTTTTCATTCGTAGATAATATTAGATCATTTAACCCATCTCCATTCACATCATCAATTTCACATGTAAATGCACCGACCGCCAATTCAGATTTAACACCAAACCCATTATCATTTTTATATTTGTCCCAATACCAATATGGACTTGATTTTTCACTAAAGAATGTTGCACCACCCTTTTGTGAGAAAAATGGAGACGATTTAAGACCTTTAAAGATGTAAGTGATAAAGTTACCACACACAACTAATTCAGGGAAACTATCCCCATCTAAATCAGCTACATCACCAAGTATGAGTTCAGGATGTAAATCAATGGGTAGGTCAATTAAATCGTAACCACCTTTCCCATCACTTAAGATTATTCTTGGTGGTGGAGGTGTGTCATCGAACATGCCTTCACTTATCACAACAATGTCCACGTAGTTATCTTGATTCAAATAGACAGGTATCACTTGACCACCCGAAACAGATTGGATAGATTTATCGTTGAATAAATTTGCGTTCTCGAATACCTTTGTCGTCGGGTTCCACAATAAGAATGTGGTTAACTCTTGTGAACCAGTTTTAGTTTTAGCTCCTAAGTTGTACACGTCAATCCAGCCATCGTTGTTGAAGTCACCACAAACCAATCCCATCAACCCTTGTGATAGGAATGTCTTTTCTTTTGGTTTTTGAAATGCGTATGCGACAATATCAGGTAGGATATTTGTATTTTTCCAATAACTCTTGCCGAAATCCTTTACTTTAGATTGATTAAGGAGTGCTGGATTAACTTTATATCCCTTGAACTCCTCAACCACCTCTTTGGGTGTAATTGGTGTTGCCTTCTCTTCTTTACTACAAGAAAAGAACGATAAAAAAAGAATAGAATATAGTACTTTTTTCATGTGTTTATACTCCAATGTTAAGACGACATAACACCAAGAAAAAATCATTTTTCAGTATGTCTAAAATCTTAGTCATGAACGTTTTATTAGTTTATAATTTAGCGTTACGAAATAAACATTTTTCTATGGGTCTAAAATATCAATCATGAACGATTCATAATATGCTGTTTTGCAGAACAAAGGTAACAAATCAAAAAATATCTTCTAGTAGAATAGGGGTTAAGACTTTTGAAAACTTAAATAAAAAAAAGAGCCCCATGGCTCTTTTTCTTACTTCATTTTTTATTTTTTTTGAACAATCAAAGTCTAAATCCTACACTGAAAGCTTGAATTTCATTGAAGCTGGTTTGACTTTGTTTGAAGAGTTTGTTCATATCATATCTAACAAAAAGCGTCATTCCATTCTTTTTACCAATTTCGGCAGTGACACCATAAATAAAGTCATTCAAACCAAAGTCTCCCTTTATTTTATCCTCACTTCTTCTAGAGAATTTCTCCATGCTATAGCCACCCACTCTATAGCCTGCGTAACCTCCTAGGCCGATTTTGAATTTATCTTCTTTAAAACCGAAGTTCAACAAAACGGGAAAGTTAAGATACGGCATTACCAATTTGCTTTTTTCAGTTTCTCTGTTGTTTACAACAAACTCTACACCGGTTTTACCACCTGTTTCTACCTCTCGTACGACATTGCTATTTTTCAACATAAAATTGTACCAGGCTATTTCAGGGCCATAACTAAAAGCCACATCTACTTTTTTACCTTTCACAAGTGTGGCGTTTTTTCGTAACGAAAGTGCCACATATCTCGACTGCCAAGTGCGAAGGCTGTTCAGCTCAGTTGGTGCTTTTGCTTCGTTAGCATGTGCAAAATTATTTAGGCCAATATACAAACCAAAGTCACTTTTCGAGAAAAATTTCTTTTCTTTTGGAGATTTTGATTTCTTAGGTTGATGTTCTTTATGGTCATCATCGTAAGACTCTATCTCGTCCTCCAGCTCTTTTTCTATTCGTCTTTCCATTTCTTGGCCTTCCCCCTTGATGGTTGTGTCTCTCTTCGAAATGATATCTTTGGTGATAATTTTGATTCTCTGGCCTTCTTTAGAAAAAACGAGCAAAGTGTCTTTTTTAGTACCTCCATTCGAGATTAGCACCAAGGTACGTTCACGTTCGTTGGAATCCACACCAACTGCTTTCAGCACATTATTGAGATTAAGCGACTTCGGCAGCTCAATGGTCTTGTTGTTGCCAGAAATAACTTTCACCTTATTATTGGACCCTTTGTCGTTGAACTCAATAATGGTTGTGTCTTTAGGAAAAGAAGCCGAAAGAGCCTGATATCCTGTGAGTAATGTAATTACAAATAACTTTTTCATAATTTTTAATTGTTGTTTAATCTTGCTTTTATCCAGTTTATTTTGTCTTTGATTTGGTTAGTTTCTGACACTATGAATCCCTCTTTATCTAAGGCAAGTTCTTCTATTGGTTTAAACCCTAGTTTGTTAAAGTCCACCTTCTCTCCTTTTTTCAAGTGTTTCACCTCGTCTAAAACCCTAGTTACCAACGACTTGGAATCAGAAAAAAATTCATCTGAATTGTTTTTGATATCTTCAGGAACTTTAGGGGAACCGTTGAAGCTATTCACCTGATTAACAGCCAAAATAGGCGTTAAATAAATCAAAGTTTCTTCCAACTTATGGAGTCTGGCCTCCTCAATATTGGCCATCTTAACATTGTTTTCTCTTTCAAAAAACTCCTCTAGCTTTTTGTTTTCAACTGCCTGCGTCACTTTCTCTTCGCTTATTTGCACAATTTTTTCGTTGGTCAAAACAATTTTAGGACTTTTAGAAAAAACATCTATGACATTAGATTTTAACTCAGCTTGATTAACTATGGTTTTTTGAACATTTAATGGCTTTGGGGTTGAAGACATAGCTAAACTCTTATCATTGCTGATATCGACCTTATCGGGTGGAGTCAACATGACCTGGGCATCATCCTGCCCCTGATAGTAATAAACACCCATCGACGAAACAATAAACAAAGAGGCTGCCAAAGCAAAGTACCAAAAAGGCACAAGCTTCTTCTTTTTAGTACTTTCTAATTTACTAAAAAACAATTGATTAGCCCTGTTACTCGGCTGAACCTCGTGGTTCTTAAGTTTATCCCGAAAAAAATCATCAATTGGATTCATAGTCAAGTATTTTTAAACAATATATCCGTATTTTTCAATTTTTTTAATTGCTCCTGCAACATTACCCTTGCTCTGCTCAGTTGTGACTTCGACGTACCCTCCGAAATGCCCAACATCTCTGCAATCTCTCGATGGCTGTACCCTTCTATCGCATATAAATTAAATACCATTCGGTATCCATTCGGGAGGGATTGTATCAAGTTCATTAGTTCATCCGATTCAAAGTCAAGGTTCTGACTGTAGGAATTATGTAACTCGCCGACATCATCAAGTCCAACTTCCAACATTTTTTTACTCCGCAAATACATCAAGGCTTCATTTACCACCAACCTTTTTGCCCAACCCTCAAAACTCCCATTGAAACTAAACTGATTCACTTTATCAAAAATCTTCATCATACTTTCCACCATCAAATCCTCGGCCACCATTCTGTCATTGATATATCTGCAACAAATGGCCAAAAACTTGCCCGAGTATTTTTCATAAAACAGACGTTGTGCTGCAGGTTCTCCATCTATAAGAGCCTTAGCCAAATCGTACTCAGTTTTGAAAAGTGATAAAATTTTTGCCATATTTTTGGTTTCAATTTCAAGATGCAATTTATTTATGTAAGGGTTGCATTATATTTGTAAAAAAAATTACACTTATGTTTACTTCTTTTGTGGAAACATTAAAAGCGATATATCCTATAAAAAAGGAAACTGAGAAATTGCTACTGAAAAGACTCACCAAACACACCGGTAAAGCCGGCGATATATTGGTGAAAGCTGGCGAAATAAACGACAGGCTGTACTTTATTGAAAAAGGCCTCGTACGATCATATTATACAATTGAGGAAAATAAAACTAAAACTGACGTAACATCTTGGTTTGTTGGCGAATTTGGATTTATTTATATTCCTCATAGTTACATCCCTAAAGCACCTTCGGTAGAAACTATTGAACTTTTGGAGGATTCTGAGCTAATTTCGATAACAAATAAATCGATGCAGGAGTTATACGATACAGTACCTGAAGCGAATTACATCGGGCGGATATTGACCGAGATATATCTATTGATGTACGACGAAAGGGTGCGATTTTTAAGAATGATGAGTGCCCAAAAACGCAACGATGCATTTAGAGATATGTTTCCGAATATATACGATAGGGCTCCAAAAAAATACATTGCCTCTTTTCTAGGTCTTTCGCCTGAGACCTTGAGTAGAGTTAGGAAGAAGGCCTAGTTTGAAAATTTTAGCAGAACGAAATATAGCGTAGATGACGATTTTAGACCAAATAATAGAAAATAAGAAAATTGAAATAGCAAGAGCTAAAGAGAAAGTTACTATAGAAGAACTCACGAACTCGGTGTATTTCAATAAAAAAACAATCTCGTTAAAATCATCACTTTTGGCAGACAATTCTTCCGGAATTATTTCAGAATTCAAAAGAAAGTCGCCTTCCAAAGGTGAAATTAATATGGGTGCGGGCATAGCCGAAACAACGATGGGATACACAAAAGCAGGTGCGGCTGGCATAAGTATTCTCACCGATGCAGTATTTTTTGGAGGATTTAAAGAGGATTTACTGATAGCTAGAGAAAGCAATCCAAGTACTCCGCTGCTTAGAAAAGATTTCATGATAGACGAATATCAAATATATGAGGCCAAAGCTTGGGGAGCAGATGTGATACTTTTGATTGCTGCAAATTTAGAAACAGATGAAATAGAAACTTTGAGCAAAAAAGCACACGAATTGGGGTTGGAAGTGCTTTTGGAAGTACATAATCAGGAAGAAATAAACAAAAGTCCGATGCAGAATGTGGACATAGTGGGTGTAAACAACCGAAATTTGAAAAATTTTGCCGAAAACAATGTAAATGCCTCGATTGAACTTTTTAATCTGATACCAAATGACAAAGTGCAGATATCAGAAAGTTGCATTAGTAAGCCGGACACCGTAAAACAGTTAAGAAAAATGGGTTATAAAGGATTTTTAATGGGAGAAAATTTCATGAAAACAAGTAACCCAGCTAAAGCATTGGAGGAATTAGTAGAATTGATAAAGTAAACTTTTGCCTTGATGCCTTGTGCCCTAATGCCTTAAAAAATGTTAGAAATTAAAGTATGTGGAATGCGAGATAGTCAAAACATTTTGGCTTTGGCGAAGCTACAACCTGATTACATAGGCTTTATTTTTTACGCCAAATCGGCAAGATTTACAAGTGGGGTTTTGGAAAAGAAAATACTAAAAGCCTTACCTAAAGGTATTAAAAAGACCGGGGTTTTTGTAAATGAAAGCTTTGAAAAAGTAATTGAGACTGGCAAAGAATACGACCTTGACATTATACAACTACATGGAAATGAGACTGTTGAGTTTTGTGAAAAATTAAAAAACGAAAGCATCAAAGTCATAAAAGCATTTTCGGTTGACCATTCATTTAACTTTTCAGAAACGATTAATTTTGAAGGCTTCGTGGATTATTTCTTGTTCGACACCAAAGCAGAAGGTGGATATGGTGGACACGGAATGACCTTTGACTGGAATATTTTAGAGAGATATCGAGGCAAAACCCCTTTTTTGCTAGCGGGAGGAATCTCATTGGATAATTTAGGTGATTTGGATAAGATAAAAAATAAGAACTTTGTGGGAATTGATGTCAACAGCAAATTTGAACTCAGCCCTGGAATAAAAGATATTGAAGCTTTAATAGAGCTTTTTGAAAAAATTAAAAAAACTAATTGAGATTATTAGACGAAGCAAAAGCTATTCGGCTTGGCGGCTTGGCGGTAAAACAAAAAAAAATGAAAAGTTTAAAAGAAAACTCACCATTTCAGGTGGACGAAAGAGGTTATTACGGAAACTACGGCGGAGCATTTATTCCGGAAATGCTCTATCCAAACGTGGAGGAATTGCGTGAAAACTATATTCAAATAATGTATGAGCCAAGTTTTCAGGAAGAATTCCAACGTTTACTGAAAAATTACGTAGGTCGCCCAACGCCACTATTTCATGCAGAAAGGCTTTCAGAAAAATATAAAACCAATGTTTACTTAAAAAGAGAGGATCTCTGCCATACCGGAGCTCACAAGGTAAATAATACCCTTGGACAGATACTATTGGCCAAAAAGCTGAACAAGAAGAAAATTGTGGCCGAAACTGGAGCAGGTCAGCACGGCGTAGCTACCGCCACCATGTGTGCGTTAATGGGTCTAGAGTGCATTGTGTACATGGGTGAAATCGACATAGAACGTCAAGCTCCCAATGTGGCCCGAATGAAAATGCTCGGAGCGGAGGTTAGGCCAGCAAAAAGTGGCTCAAAAACTCTCAAAGACGCCACCAACGAAGCCATGAGGCACTGGATAAATAATCCAACTGACACGCATTATATTATTGGTTCGGTTGTTGGCCCTCACCCCTACCCCGACATGGTGGCCAGGTTTCAGTCAGTGATTTCAGAAGAAATAAGAACCCAGCTATTTGAGCAAACTGGCTCAGAAAACCCTGATTATGTGATAGCATGCGTAGGTGGAGGATCCAATGCGGCTGGTACTTTTTATCATTTCTTAGACGAACCTTCCGTAAAAATAATAGCAGCTGAAGCCGCAGGACATGGTGTAAAAACGGGTAAGTCTGCAGCAACAACATTTCTAGGAAAACCCGGTATATTACACGGAAGCAAGAGCCTTTTGATGCAAACATTTGATGGCCAAGTGGTGGAGCCACATTCTATTTCTGCAGGTTTGGATTATCCTGGTATAGGGCCATTGCATGCCCACTTATGGGAAAGCAAAAGAGCAACTTTTTATGGAATCACCGACGATGAGTCACTTATTGCTGGCTTTGAACTTACCAAATTAGAAGGCATAATCCCAGCCATAGAAACAAGCCACGCACTGGCAGTGCTCAACTATTTGGAAGCCGGAAAAGACGAAACCGTAGTAATTGGGCTATCAGGCAGAGGCGATAAAGACTTGGCTACTTTTATGAAACATCTTTAGAAATTCTGGCCTTTTGGCTAAAAACGAACTTTTTTGGCATCGAAAGTCATTTCTTGGATATCACATTTAGCACTTGGGGCTTCACTTTCCTCTTTTTGAGTATGGTTCATACTGTTGCCAACCCAGCGTAAGTTTCCTCATCTTATCTCGTTGGATTAAATGATTTACTAAATCATTTCATGCCCAATATTTGGTTTCAACCACCTGACTAAATTCCAAGCACCATCTATTGATAGTAGATTGAACACCCTCTGAACGAAGATTTTCTTTTCTAATGGAAATATTGTATTCAAATAACTCTTCGCTAATTTACCGATGAACAAAAGGCTCAAGATTTCGCCATGAATAACAAAGTCGATGTATTTGATTCATTAAAACTTATTGCTCAATTTCAAACTGGATAGTTACAACTGCTTTAAAAAAAACATTTTTTAACAGATTCAATGAGCTGATTGGCAGCACGTTCAAAGATAAAAAAAGTCCAATGTTGTATCTTAAAATAAAAAAATACATGAGCCAGAAATAGAAACGTACTTCAAAAGATGGAATGTTATATCCTCCAAAGCACAATAGGGGAGCACTTGGGCTTAGTATTGAAAAACCTAACGGACGACCTAAATCAGTTGAAAGTGTTAGACAAAAAGATGTTGAAATATTTGTAAAACGGGTATAATATCTAAAAAATGATAAAATCAATATTCATTACAAAGACTAAAACAGCCTAGCACCAGTCACACTTTTATACATTCTGAAGTTCAAACATTACCCAAAAATATATTCTAATCTTTTTCTATAGTTGGCATTTGAGAGAGTTGCGTAAAATTCTACCATCATAAATTTACTTAAATCCATGCCTTTTACGTTATAAAATAGGCTTTTACGCTTACTTTTGTATTTGGTATTGTCAATCCATATATGACTCAGGTGGTTTTTAGACGTATTTTAAAAACGCTCGCAATAATTATTCTTTTATTGTTAGTGGTTACTATGGGTTTGATTTTCTACCTAGAGTCTGGGAACGGACAAAAAAAACTAAGTGATTTTGTAATAAAAACATTATCAGATAGACTAAAAACGCCAGTTGAAGGCAATATTTCCTATGCTTTTCCCGATTGGGTTAAAATAGAAAATCTTTTAATTCGTGACCAACAATCCGACACACTTCTGTCAGCCAAACGTGCTTACATAGACCTAGACATGTTGGCGTACCTCGACAACGCACTCAAAATAAACAAATTAGAACTAGAAGGCTCGCTGTTAAATATCTACAAAAAAGATTCTGTTTTTAACTATTCCTATGCATTGGAGGCATTTTCTTCCACAAAGCCTAAGGTTACCACCACCGTTTCGTTGAGTTATGAGCTGCAGCGTATTTTAGCTAAAAACTTAACCGTACGGTACTCAGACCCATTGTCAAAACAAAAACTTCAGGCCAAGTTTGGGGATTTGCAAACAGGTTTTTCGAAAATTGATATCGAAAAAAATCAGTTTTTCCTCAAAAATACTTCGCTAAAAAACAGCTACTTGACGGCCACCTTTGGTGAAACTGCCAATAGTAGTTCTACGGCAAAAAGCAACTCCAATCTACCAGACATTCAGATTCAGGAATTTGCAGCAAAGAATTTTAACTGGAACTTAGTTCTTGGAGATACCAAAACCACTGGAAAAGGAATAAATCTGGATCTCGAAATTGAAAAAGTCGATTTACCCAAAGAAAGTATTTCTTTAAATAAATTTGTGGCCAATGCTGACAATATCACTTATTCTGGAACAAAACAGGCAAAAACAATATCAGGACAGCTTAATTTTCAAGATTTAGGACTAAGTAATTTTGTGCTAAAAACACAAAAACTAGCCTATATTAAGGACAAAATTGAAGGGAAAATTTTGAAATTGTCCGCAAAAGAAAAGTCCGGATTTGAAATTAAAGAACTTACAGCTTCTTCCGTTTTAAAAAACAAAAAACTAGTCCTGACCAACCTCAATCTAAAAACCAATAGCTCGGAACTAAAATCAACCGCTGAAATAGTATTAAATTCCACAGATTTAACCAAAAGTTTTTTTTCTTATCATCTGACATCAAGTAACTTATCAGCAACAGACGCTTTGTTTTTCAACAGAGGACTCTCAAAAAATGAATATTTCAAAAATATTTCAAAAGATAAAATTTCATTGAATGGAAAAGTCTATGGCGATTTGTCTAATCTGAAATTCGAAAAAGTGAATTTAAAAGGTGTTCAAAATTCGAGTTTGAGTTTTTCGGGAACCGTAAAAAACCTAAAAGACCCCGTTTTTGACATAAATGTTGCAAATCTGACCTCCTCTAAGGCCGATATCTTGCGAATAATACCAACTGATGCATTGCCAGAAAATATCAATATTCCCAAAAAATTTGTGCTCAAGGGTACTGTCAATGGCAAATTTTCGGATTTCAACTCTGATTTGAACATAAGCTCTGAACAAGGCATAGCTCAATTAAACAGCCACATCATAAATAACTCTAAAGGTTTAGCTTACTCAGGAAAGATTAGTACACAAGCTTATAAAATTGGGGACTTAATAAATAATACAACTATTGGAGCCCTAAGCTCAAATATTGCGTTTAAAGGCAATGGAACAAACCTCAAAACGGCTGACTTACAGCTTTCTGGCAATATTTCAGAGGCTTTTTATGAAGGCAAAAAATACCAAAATATTGTTTTCTCCGGAGATTTGAAAAACCAACTTTTTGACACAAAATTAAAAGTGAATGACCCAAGTGCGAGTTTTAGTTGGGCAGGAATAGTGGACCTTTCAAAACCAAATCTCGAGCTAAACGGAACATCCAAACTTGATTTTGTGAATCTACAGAAACTCGGAATCACTAAAGAAAACATCATAATTGAAGGGGATATTGAGCTGAACAACATTGTTTTGGATGCCCAATCGCCATTTATTGACTTTCAAGGTAAAAATATAAATGTTTACAAAAACAATGCACATTTTCCTATTGGCGATGTAAAAGTGATTACTTCCACAACCAATGGCAACAACAAACTAGAAGCTACTACCTCATTCGTAAACCTATCATTATCAGGAGATTTTGACTATAATCAGCTTCAAAACATCATGCTGAATGAGGTTAATAATTACTTCAAATTATTGGATTTTAAACCTGCATTGGTGCAGGACTCTTACAATTTTCGTTTAGATGGTAAAGTAAGTTACAATCCAGTTTTTAATGCTTTTTTGCCTGCTTTAAAATCCTTCTCAGATGTAGTGGTGCATGCCACTTTACAAAGCGAAGGCGATATACCGATAGAAGGAAACGTGCAAATTCCTTATCTACAATACGACTCCATAAAAGTTTACAATACAACCTTCGATTATATCGGAGACCGAAAAACACTTAAATATCAACTACTTACAAAGCAAATAACCAACAATGACCTCAGAGTTAGAAATGCCAGCTTGGTTGGAAAACTGGAAAACAACATAGGGAGTTTTGATTTGTCAATAAAAGACTCTTTAAACCAAGATATACACGCACTGACAGGTTTGGTGCAAAGCGTAAACAACCAGCTACAAATCAGTTTTGATGAAGATGGTAGCATGCTCTATTACGAGCCTTGGGCTGGAAATCCTTATGGCAGCATAAGCTATTCTTCTGCCGGAATATTGATCAACGATGTGATTTTTACCTCAAAAAATCAGATTTTAAGAGTGAGTAGTTTGAATGACGAACCCAACGGCCCACTTCATGTATTCTCTCAAAACATAGACCTGAACTTTCTGGCTCAAGCGTTTTTGCAAGATTCTGCTTTTGTGGCTGGTTATGCAGACTTAGACCTCGAAATACTGAACTACATCGAAGGCACACCATCATTTACGGGCGATATATTGGTTACTGAATTTGAGATGAATAAAACAAACCTCGGTACGCTAGAAGGCAAAGCCGAGAGTAATTCTTTAGAGCAAATCCGTTTAACAGCTACGCTAAACGGCGAACTAACCGATGTGGATGTACGAGGATATTATTATCCTAAAAAAGAAGAATCTTTGGACTTTAAAGCCGACATTAAGAACATAGATTTGGCCGCCATTCAATACTTTGTGAAGGATATTATCACTGGCATCGAAGGAAACGTCTTTGGTAAATTTGAGGTCAAAGGCTCCACAGCGAAACCCTTAGTAACGGGGGAAGCCTTGTTTCCAAAATTTAATTTTGTACTTGTCGAAACGGGAGCAAAACTTAAGCTTATTCAGCAAAAGGTCTCATTAAAAGATCAAAAAGCAATATTTGACCATTTGGTAATGCAAGATGAGGATGACAAAAAAATGGACATCAACGGCAAGGTGGACTTCTCGACATTGCCAAATTATTCCTATGATTTTGACATAGAAACCGATGAATTCAAGCTCATTAATGCCAAGACAGGCCAAAGTGACCTCTTCAAAGGTGTAGGTTATGCGGGAGCTGACCTCCAGCTTTCGGGTAAAAACTTGGATTTTAGACTCACAGGAGATATGTATGTTAAAGATAAAACAGACTTAACCTTACTGCTTTCCGATGAGATTGACGCCGTTTCAGACATGGAGTCAGTAGTTAAATTTGTAAATTTTGATGCTCCAAAAACTATCAAAACCGAAACTAAGAAAGAAGTTTTGAGTTTTGCCAATGCGGTGAATATCAACGTAGATGTACCCACAAAAGCTACATTGAAAATACTGATGGACCCAATTACGGGCGATTTGATGAGTGTAAATGGTAGCGGAAAACTCAATATTGGATTTGATAACAAGGGAGAACTCTTCATTCTTGGAAGATACGACATCGAAACCGGAAAGTATGAATTGACTTATCAAGCCATAAAAAAAGCCTTTGCCATAAATCCATCAAGCAAAAGCCACATCGTTTGGTCAGGCGAACCTATGTCGGCATTGCTAGACATTACGGCTGAATTTAATGCGGGCAAAAAGGCACTTTCAACCTATCCTTTTGAAAAATCATCGACCAATACTAGGCTCAAAAGCTCAAAAATAATTGTACCAATTCGGGTTGATTTAAGGGTAATGGGCGTGTTATCGTCGCCAGATATAAAGTTTGAATTGGTAGCCAATGCCTCTGATTTGTCAGATTTAAAAACAGCTGTTGAGGAGGAAGGATTCAGAACAATAGCCGACAACGGCAGCAAATCAACGAACGACGAAGAATTTAAAAGATTTCAATCCACAATCAACGCCAATGCCATCATGCTTTTGGTGGGTGGTGGCTTTAACGCAAGCCAAATTGGCGAAAACATCACCAATTATGAAAACCTCGCACGTCAAAAAGTGAGTGATTTGATATCTACTCAGTTGGATAAGTATGCCTCAGGACTTATAAAAGGCATAGATTTAGACCTTGGTTTGCAGTCGGGATACAACACCACCAACGATTTCAGAAACACCAACCTGAACCTTGGGGTAAGTAAAAAACTGGCCAATGACAGAATCTCTATTTCGGTGGGTAAAAACTTCGAATTGGAAAATAAAGATTTAAAGTCAGACGAGATTTTTGACAATATAGAAGCCAACTGGCAGATAACCAAAGACGGTCGGTACAGACTAAAAGTTTTCCGCAAGAACCTTAACCAAATGGTAATTGAAGGCTCGGTGGTAGAAACAGGCGTTGGTTTTATCATAGCCATAGATTACGAAACTTGGAAAGAACTAATGAAACGCAAATGAAATTGACGAGATACATTTGGTCCATTTTGATATTTGCGGGACTGATAAGTTCCTGCAAGGTGGCCAAGAAATTGCCCCCTGGCGAAAAACTTTATGCAGGAGCATCCCTAAAAATCATAAAAAATGACAGCCTA
Organism: Spirosoma fluviale; assembly: GCA_945885545.1. Classification (GTDB taxonomy): domain Bacteria; phylum Bacteroidota; class Bacteroidia; order Cytophagales; family Spirosomataceae; genus Leadbetterella; species Leadbetterella lacustris. Next base: position 2,196 of record CAMCYZ010000017.1, on the reverse strand, counting down.
AATTCCGAAAAAATTTCGGAACTGAAAGAAGAGCTACTTTCACTTACACGACCATTGCCAAATACAACCTTACCCTTGCCGTTCTTGAGTCATTATCCTTACAAAGTCGGTTTTTATTATTTTTTCGGAAATAAACAAAAAGACAGAGGCATCAAGTCTTGGCTAAAAAAGAACTTAACCGAAGAGCCTGTATTCATAAATGCCGCATTGGTTGATAAAAATGCAGCCAATTTAGAAGCCCTCCTCAAAACCAAAGGTTATTTCAATGCCAATGTTGTCGGAAAATTTGACCAAAAAAAAGCACTCGCAGCCGCAGAGTATACTGCCACACTCAACCGAAGGTTCGGCATTGACAGCGTAATTTTTATTAAAAGCGAAGGCCAATTTGGAGAAGATTTTGACAAAGCCACCGCTAACTTTAAAGCTGGCCAATATTTTGATTTAAACAATCTAAAACTTTCTCGGGTAAATATAGACAAAGAACTCAGAAACGAAGGATATTTCCATTTCAAGCCCGACTATGTTGGCATTGAGGCTGACACGACCAAAAAGTCAAAAAAAGTAATATTGAAAGTTGGCCCAAAACCTGAGATACCCGACATAGCCAAAAGACAGTATCAAATCAATGACATTTTTGTAAATATTGACTCAAAAACAGAGGTAGTAACCAATTCCGACCCCAATTCGCTGGATTTCTTTCGAGGTTTAATTTTGAACGACCCCAACAAAAAGTACAAAGAAGAAATATTTTCAGATGCCATTGCATTCAGGCCAGGTACTTTTTTTAACAATGATTTACAATCTATCACCAACAATCGCCTGATAGGTTTGTCCAATTTCAAATTTATAAAAAGCCATTATGAAGTCGTAAATCGCTTAGATTCTACCCTTATAGATGTTTATTACAACCTGCAAACCAATAAACCGAAATCTCTTAGAGTAGAGGCCAATGCTATCACACGTTCCAGCGGTTTAGCAGGTTCGCAGCTAAGCCTTAACTGGCAAAATATCAATACCTTTAGAGGTGGCGAGTTTTTCAAATTGTCAGTCAATGGCAACTTTGAGCTGCAAGTTGGTGGCAAAAAAGCCAGCGAGTACAGAGACAATTACCGTTTAGGAGCCGATGCTCAGTTTAATATTCCGAGATTTGTGGCACCATTTATAAATATAGACCCCGAGGTAAGTAAGGTTTTGCCCAAAACCCAAATAAAATTAGGATACGAAAGCTTTATAAAAACGGGACTTTATAACTTGAACTCGGCCAGAGCATCGCTTAATTATGCCTGGACTCGTGGGCGTGGGATAGAACACTCTTTGAAACCGATTGGTGTTAACCTAGTTAAATCATCTAACATCAGTACGGTTTTTATAGATGAAATTTTTGCTGACCCCAGACTATTGATTATTCTGGAAAATCAGTTTATTGCAGGTGGAGCATACGAGATAACAGTGAGTCCAAAACAATATGGAAATAGTAATTTTTCGTACAGAGGGAGTTTTGACTTTGCAGGAAATTTGTTTGGCTTAATAGATAAAGTACGAAATAATCCAGAGAAAAGTGGACGAATGTTTGGAGAGAACTTCTCTCAATTCGTCAGATTTGAGAATGATTTCAGGTATAAACACGACTTTAATCCAACCATTTCTTGGGCCAACAGAGCTATTGTAGGTTTGGGTATTCCCTACGGAAATTCACTTCAGCTGCCATTTGTGAGTCAGTTTTTTGTAGGTGGGAATAATTCACTTCGGGCGTTTCGGGCCAGAGGAGTTGGGCCAGGAACCTATGAAAGGAAAGGTACAGCTGCAGAGGAATTTCTTGGAAACAACACTGGTGATGTAAAACTTGAGCTAAATACAGAGCTAAGATTTAAGTTTAATAACTTCTTAAATACGGCCTTGTTCGTGGATGCTGGTAACGTTTGGATGTATAAAGACGAGTATATTTATGGCGAAGGCTCTCTTTTTAACAAAAATTTCTACAAAGAATTGGCCGTTGGCACGGGTGTTGGTTTTAGATTTGACTTTTCATTTATCATTTTCCGAATAGATGTGGCCACACCGGTAGTAAAACCTTGGCTTCCCGTTGGTGAAAAATGGGTATTGAAAGACACCAAACCATTTGAGAAAACCTGGAGAAAAGACAACATCATCTGGAATTTTGCGGTGGGTTTGCCGTTTTAAAAAATAAAATTCAAA
>CAMCYZ010000016.1 GCA_945885545.1 Spirosoma fluviale | reverse complement strand
CGTGATAAGTTTGTCCCATATTTTTATTTTTAGTAGAACAAAAGTATTCAAATTTTTTCACGCCCGCCCTTCGAGCTCCGTTCCGGCTACGCCTCCACTACGCTCGAAGGGCGGGCTAAAGCCGCCAACAACGTTGTGAAACTGGACATATAGAGATTTAAAAGGCGTTATTGAATCAGCCTTTGACGAAGGTAAACTTGAAGGTAAACTCGAAGGTAAACTCGAAGGTATATTTGAAGGTAAACTTGAAGGTAAACTTGAAACTGCAAAATCAGCTAAATTAATGGGGTTAAAAGTTGAAGATATTATTAAGTTGACAGGACTAACCAAAGAAGAAATAGAACGCTTATAAACAAGCACTGTGCCTAATAACCAAGGTTTCGTCGTGGCCCCAGGCCAAGCGATGAAACAGATGGCGGGCGGCTAGTTTTGAACTGGACCTTCGGTAGTGTTTGTCCGTTCTCGCTATGGGTTTTTCGTCAAGTGATTTTTGGGTTTTCAAGACGCCTTACGGCCTGTGGTTTATCGGTTTGTGTGGTTTTTCATCGGTATTTATGGCGTTTTTGGTGGCAATGCCGCACATCTCCCTCTTTTCAGTTTTTGGTCGGTTCTTGCTTTTTCAATAAGTGACTATAACTCTCGGGCAAACCGCGGTGATCAAAACTTAACAAGGTGTGAAAAGTACCTTCCTTGCAGCTTTGAATAAAACAGAAAATAATTTATCTTCGAGTTTTTGAAAAACAAAATACGCCATTATAATGAAAAATATATTTACGCAATTATTGCCTGCTCATTATCTATCGAATACTTAAATAAGCCTATCTAGTACAATTGAGATATGTAGGCAACTGTAAAAATGTTTTGCGTAAACATCCACGTTAGACGACACCCCAAAACCACCGTGCTAAAAATCAGCATTCGGACAAAAATCAATATTCAAATAGACTTTTAAGACGAAAAAATACTGTAAATTTGAGGCCTATAACTGAATTAAATTAGAATGACAGATATTAAAAGTGCAAAACCGTTTTTGAAGTGGGCAGGTGGAAAAACCCAGCTTATCAACGACATTCACCGGGCTTTGCCAAGAGAAGTAACAAAAGAAAGATTTACATACATTGAGCCATTTGTTGGTAGTGGAGCCATTTTATTTTGGATGCTTTACAACTTTCCAAAACTTGAAAAAGCTGTAATAAATGACATAAATGCTGATTTGATTAACACTTATAGAATCATCGCATCTAAGCCAAAAGAACTGGTTTCTATACTACAAATTCTTCAAAATGAATTTCATAACCTTGACGGAAAGGATGAAGAAAAAAAGGAATACTATTACAAAAAAAGAGAATTGTATAACACTAGAAAAGAAGAGCAAAGTGTGCAAGCCGCTTTGTTTATTTTCCTTAATCGTACTTGTTTTAACGGTTTGTACAGAGTAAATAAAAACAATGGCTATAATGTGCCAATGGGTAGTTATAAAAAGCCAACTATCTGTGACGAGCAAAATATTTTGGCCGTAAGTAATGCATTGCAAAAAGTTGAAATACTTTGTGGCGATTATGAATCGACATTGAAGGAAGTAACCTCTAATTCATTTTTCTATTTCGATCCGCCATACAAGCCCTTGAGTAATACTTCAAGTTTTAATTCCTACGCAAAAGATGAATTTAACGATGAAGAACAAATAAGACTGAGAAATTTTTGCATAAATCTTGAAAAGCAAGGTCATAAATGGATTTTGAGCAATTCGGATGTAAAAGGAAAAGACACAAACGACAATTTTTTTGACGACATTTATTCTGAATTTTCTATTTTAAGAGTAAAAGCGAGAAGAAGCATCAATGCAAATCCTGAAAAAAGAGGAGAATTGGGCGTTCCCCTATCGGGTCGGGCTTTCCGTTCCAATCTTTTGTTCGTTCCTAACAAAAGGATTTCCACTGCAATCCCTAACGCAAAAATCGCTGCATAAATGAATTTGAGTTTCAACACAAAACTTGCGGATGGATATTCTAGTAATTCACAAATCGCCAGAGTTCTAACCGAAAATTGGGTTAAAGAAAACTCATATTGTCCTTGTTGCGGTGAAGTTCCATTAAATGAATTTGAGAACAATAGACCAGTTGCAGATTTCTATTGCAAAAAATGTTCTGAAGAATTTGAATTGAAAAGCAAGAATGGTAAGTTTTCAAACACTATAAACGATGGGGCTTACTTTACAATGATTGAAAGAGTAAATTCAAATCAAAATCCTAATTTTTTCTTTTTAACGTATTCGAATAATTGGCTTGTTGAGAATTTTCTAATTATTCCAAAGCAGTTTTTTACCACAGAAATAATTATAAAAAGAAAACCGCTATCAGCCACTGCAAAACGTGCGGGCTGGTTTGGCTGTAACATTGATATTTCAAATATTGCCGAGGCTGGCAAAGTCTTTTTAATAAAAGATTCTAAATTAATTGACAAAAAAATTGTAGAAAACGCATTTAACAAAACATTGTTTTTAAGAGAAAAATCGAACGATTCCAAAGGTTGGATTTTAGATTTAATGTCTTGTGTTGATTTAATTAAAAAAGAAACGTTTTCTTTAGAGGAGGTCTATAAATTTGAGGATAAACTCAAATTGAAATACCCAAATAATAATTTCATCAAAGATAAAATAAGACAGCAACTTCAAGTATTGCGAGATAAAGGAATAATAGAATTTATAAGTCGAGGTAATTATAAAAAAATCCAATATGAAAACATTTAAGATTGAAGTAAAAGAAACACTTTCAAGAATTATTGAGATTGAAGCCAGTTCTGAAGATGAAGCATTTTCAAAGATTCAAGAGTTATACAATAAAGAAGAAATTGTATTAGATTCTGACGACTATATTGAAACAGAATTTTTAAAATCAGAAGAGTAAAAGATGTCAATAATAACGCCAGGTAATTCCGATTTTATTCTCTATACTTCACAAGATGGCGAGGTTAGAGTGGGCGTTTTGTTAATGATGAAATAGTTTGGCTCACTCAAAAGGCAATGCAAGAATTGTTTGATAGGTCAAAATCAACTGTAAGCGAACACATTAGCAATGTTTTTAAAGAGGGAGAATTAGAAGAAAGTCAAGTTGTTCGGAAATACCGAACAACTGCTGATGATGGAAAAGACTATGAAGTTTCCTACTATAATCGTGATGTAATTATATCTGTTGGTTACAGAATCAAATCACAAAGAGGTACTCAATTTCGAATTTGGGCTACCAAAACATTAAAAGAATTTATCATCAAAGGATTCGTTTTAGATGATAAAAGATTGAAACAAGGAGGTCAGGTCTTTGGCAAAGATTATTTCGATGAATTACTTGAAAGAATTCGGGAAATTCGAGCGTCAGAAAGAAGATTCTACCAAAAAATAACGGACATTTATGCTCAATGTAGTATAGATTACGACCTTAAATCAGATTTAACCTTAAATTTTTATAAAACCGTTCAAAATAAACTTCATTGGGCAATTACTGGAAATACGGCGGCAGAAATTATTGACAAAAGAGCCAATGCAGAAAACCCAAATATGGGCTTGACTTCTTGGAAAAATTCATCTGAAGGGAAAATTTCAAAGTCAGATACAAGCATTGTAAAAAACTATTTATCTGAAAAGGAAATAAGTGAATTAAACAGACTTGTCGAACTATATTTGAATTTTGCTGAACTACAAGCAGAAAGAAATATACCAATGAAAATGAATGAATGGGTTGAAGCATTAGATACATTCCTAAAAATAAACCGTTATGATTTATTAAACAATCCTGGTAAAATATCACACGATGTGGCAATTAAAAAAGCGGAATTGGAATATACAAAGTTTAGAAAAGCACAAGACCAAAAGTTCATTTCTGATTTTGATAAAGAAGTAAAAAAAATTAAAAAGAAAAAATAATGGAAGTAAATGTTAGTCGGCGTTTCGCAAAACCAATTTTGTTTCTTTTTAAAATACTAGGTTGTCAAAAGATGCTTTTAGTATGTAAAGGGTATAGTGAAGATTATGAATTATTTACGGAATTAAATTGGGATGAAGACAAAGAACTAGACTTTAACAGCGATACCCAGTATCAAGATTTTAGAATTTGGCTATAATAAATCCTGTTATTCCTCCTTATTTTTTATCAAATAACGAATTATCAATTCAAAGTGAAAAAATTGATAGTTTAAACAAAGGAAGATGGGATAAATCAGAAGACTTTGAATCCCGATTTTAATACTGATGTAAAGAAACTTTACTATGAATAAATTGAATAACAATCAAACTTGTATTCATCAAGCAGTTGCACCAACAACTCTTGAAGAATGTATTCATTTTGAAAAAGAAGAACATATTTGTCCCGTATGTGCTTATGAAATAGGTTTTTTAGAAGGTAGTAGTCAAAGATGGTCGTGTTATGAAGATTACATTTCATCTAAAAAAGATATATCTAATTGCAGCATTGGAACCCAATATAGCAAAGCGGATTTTGAAATAATTAGTGAAAACCAAAATTTTTCAGCAATAAATATCTGTATTTATTGTTCTTTCAAAACAGGATTTGAAGCAGCCTATATTACTACTTTTGATGAGTATAAACTTGAAATAGTAGCTAAACCAAAGAATTTATTATTGGAAATATTTAACAAAAAATAGAAGCAGAAATTGAGAATCCAGCAACAGCGGAACTGTTTAGAAAGGAAAATGGGACAAATCCGAAGGGTTTGAATATATAAACGACTTCAATCGAAAATGGCTTTCATTAGTTCGTGACAAAATGAAAGACGATGCCACTATTTGGATCAGCGGAACAATGCACAACATTTTTTCGGTTGGACAAATTCTGAACGAATTAGGTTTCAAAATCCTTAACGTAATCACTTGGGAAAAGTCAAATCCACCACCAAATTTTTCTTGTAGATATTTCACATTTTCGACAGAGCAAATTATTTGGGCAAGAAAAAGCGACAAAGTTCCTCATTATTTCAATTATGAATTAATGAAAAAACTTAATGCCGACAAACAAATGAAAGATGTTTGGAAATTGCCAGCAATTGCACCTTGGGAAAAATCTTGCGGAAAACACCCAACACAAAAACCTTTGTCAGTTTTAACAAGACTTATTTTGGCTTCAACAAAGCCAAACGCTTGGATTTTAGATCCATTTGCAGGAAGTTCAACAACAGGAATAGCCGCTAATTTGGCAAATAGACGATATTTAGGAATTGACCAAGAAGAAGAATTTTTGACAATAAGCAAAAATCGAAAAATTGAAAACCCTAAAACATCTGCAACTTATAGACAAAAAACGGGAGGTTTTAACGACAAAAAAGAACTTGAATTATTCCTTGTTGAAGAACCAAGAACTGAATATAAAACAGAACTAAACCTTGATAACAAAATGGGCAATCAGCCAAACATCTAGCAGACCAAAAGAAAGCCTGAATGCAGCATTAGCCTGACCGCAATCAAAGTATGGGAGTTTTTGCTGCTTTTTGTTCGGCAAAAACCCGCAGCTAAGCATCTCTTAAACTTCACAAGGAACGAAGCATTTTGTATTTGTTCAATTCCTTAACACAGGCTCTTTCGTGGAAATGCCCAGAGTTCAAAATTTTTGAAAACCCATCTTCCTCGTTTTGGGCTTTTGGGCTGGCCTGCCATGATGGGTGTTTTAGTAGGTAAATATGGCTCACTTTGAGCCGGAATGTCTACCGGAATATTTAATGCACTGATATTAGGGGCCAAAATTTGCCAAGTTTTTAACATTTTTTGACCTTAAAATTTCTTTTGGGTACTAAAAATGAAAAATGTGGTAGGTTTTTGGGTACTAAAAATGAAAAAAGCGATAGGTTTTTGGGTACTAAAAATTCAAAAACAACTTTTCACAACATATTTGAACGAGTAAATCAAGCCAACAATTCGGCCTCATGACGCATGATTTCTCTAAACCAAACCGTGAAATCTTCAGGATTTTGCAAGATCAGTTCTTGAATTTCGGAGATGGATAGCCATTTGTAAGCGGCCACTTCGTCGGGGTTAACTATAAAAGTATCGTTGAAAGTACCTGTATAAACATGGTCAATTTCGTTTTCGGTCAGGCCATTGTCAAAAACCGCTTTGTATCTGAACGTAAACTTGTGCGAGAGTGCACAATCGAAGCCCATCTCTTCCTGTAGCCTACGGTGTACGGCAGCCTCCATGCTTTCGCCCTCATTGGGGTGTCCACAGCAAGTGTTGGTCCAAAGCCCCGGAGAATGATATTTCCCAAAAGCCCTCTGATGAATCAGCATCTCGTTTTTTGCATTAAAAACTAATATGGAAAACGCCCGGTGAAGCCAACCTTGCAGATGAACTTCCAACTTTTCGGAATGGCCAATGATGTTGTCGGCGTCGTCTACAAGCGGAATATTGATAATTTGGGGCATTTTGACGGTTGACATTTAATTGTAAACACAAAGTCGGGTTCAAGGGTTTCGAATAGTAAAAAAATTGCTAAATTGCCCAAAAATTCAACCATTGAAAATATACAATACTACCCAAGGCATAATTGCCGAAAAAGATGCGAAGTTTTTTAAAATTAGCGACATAGGTTGGGACGACCTCGTGAACCAATCTACATTATTGGCTTTTTTAAATGACAAAATAAAAAACGCAGAAAGTGTAGCTTACCTAGAGGAAAGTAGCATTTTAGCACCCATCGTTTCACAAGAAATATGGGCCTCGGGTGTAACTTATCTCAGAAGCAAAACCGCCCGAATGGAAGAGTCCAAAGACGCGGGCGGAGGCGACTTCTATGACAGAGTTTATGATGCCCAACGACCTGAGATATTTTTTAAAGCCACCGCAGCCCGTACGGTAGGGCATTTGCAAGACATCAGAATCCGTAAAGACTCCAAATGGAATGTGCCTGAGCCCGAGTTGACGCTTTTTGTGAACAACCAAAACCAAATAGCGGGCTACACCATAGGCAACGACGTGAGTTCGAGAGACATCGAAGGCGAAAATCCGCTTTATTTGCCACAAGCCAAAAGCTACGACAAAAGTGCCGCTATTGGGCCGTGTTTGCTAGTCTTGGAAGAGCCAATAAGCAGAGATACAGATATTTCGGTAGAAATCCTTCGTGAAGAAAAAACAGTTTTTGAGGGAAAAACGCAGCTTTCGCAAATGAAACGTGAATTGCCCGAATTGGTAGAATATCTTACCCGTGAGTGCAGTTTTCCGCAAGGCGTGTTCTTGATGACGGGCACGGGAACCGTACCGCCAGACGACTTCACGATGATCAGCGGCGACGTGGTAAAAATCAGTATTGACAACATAGGTACGCTCATAAATAAAGTAGAATAAATGCAAGTTTTAGGAAAAAATCTAATTGGATTCACAGAATCTTCAGAAGGCACAGTGGGTATTCAGGCCATCAATCCAGCCTCGGGCGAGCCTATTGGCCCCTTGTTTTTCAAGGCAACCGCAAGCGAACTCGATTTGGCTGTTCACAAAGCCAAGGCGGCCTTTGCTACTTACAGAAAAAAATCAGGTGCCGAAAAAGCCGATTTTCTTGAAGCCATAGCTGCAGAAATAGAGGCTTTGGGAGATACGCTAATAGAAAGATACACCGCCGAAAGTGGCTTGCCTGCGGGCAGAGCACAGGGCGAAAGAGGCCGAACAATGGGCCAGCTTAGGTTATTTGCAAGTTTGCTAAAAGATGGCTCTTGGGTAAATGCCATCATAGACACCGCACAGGCAGACAGGCAGCCACTTGCCAAGCCAGACATCAGGGCGATGGAAAGACCCCTTGGGCCTGTGGGTATATTTGGAGCGAGCAATTTTCCGTTGGCGTTCTCGGTGGCAGGTGGCGATACCGTTTCGGCATTGGCCGCAGGTTGCCCAGTAGTTTTCAAAGGCCATCCATCGCATTTGGGTACTTCGGAGTTAGTGGGTAGAGCCATTTTGGCGGCTGCTCAAAAAACGGGTATGCCTGATGGTGTATTCTCTTTGGTTTTTGATGATAGTATTGAGATTGGCCAAGCTTTGGTAAAGCACCCGTTGATCAAAGCCATCGGTTTTACGGGGTCATTGAAAGGCGGAAAATCGCTGTTTGATGCGGCCGCTGCAAGACCAGAACCTATACCAGTCTATGCCGAAATGGGCAGTATCAATCCGGTATTTATTTTGCCAAAAACACTCAAAGAAAAAGGAGATGTGTTGGCTCAGAACTACATGAATTCGGTAACGATGGGCGTGGGTCAGTTTTGTACCAATCCGGGGCTTTTGGTTATAGAAAAAGATGATGCCTTTGTAGAAAAACTAGAGAGCGTTTCGGCGGAGTCTAATGGTGGTGTAATGCTTAACAAAGGCATACAATCGGTGTATCACAAGGGCATTGAGGAGTTTGAGAAATATGCTAAAGTAATCAGTTTTGGCAAAAAACCAGAAGGTTTCACTGCTGCTCAACCCGTTATATTTAAAGCTGACTATCAAACCTTTAAAGATAACGAAACGCTAAAAGAAGAGGTTTTTGGCCCTTCGAGCTTGGTGGTAGAAGCCAACAGCCGAGAGGAAATAGTTGAGGTTGCTCGTAATCTTTCGGGTCACCTAACGGCCACAGTTTTTGGCTCACCAGAGGAATTGGCCGAATATGCAGATTTGCTTGAACTTCTAGAACAAAAAGTTGGCAGACTAATCATTAACGGATTCCCGACCGGTGTAGAAGTTACGCACGCCATGGTTCACGGCGGCCCATACCCTGCCGCCACAGACAGCCGCAGCACTTCGGTAGGCACTATGGCCATCACGAGATTTACAAGGCCGGTTTGTTATCAAGATATGCCCGATGCTTTGCTTCCTGCCGAACTTCAAGACAACAATGCTTTGGGTATTTGGAGGAAAGTGAATGGGGAAATGAAGAAGTAGTATTTGAATCAGATATAATTGACCCTCCCGGATTATGTTTGGGAGGGTTTTTTGTTTAGAAACATGAAGTGAAAGGAGTTGATAGTCATTTCTTTTCATGACAAAGTCAAAAAATAAAACATCCACTAAAATGTGTCTAAATGCATCGTGATATGATTTGCAATAAAACAACTTGTGGTAGATGATTGATTTGTTTTCAATAATGAAAGCGACACTGCGAAATTATAATTGTGTCATTTTCAATTTTATAAACCAATCTATGTTCCAAGTTGATTCTTCTCGACCACCAGCCGGACAAATTGAATTTTAATGGTTCTGGTTTGCCACTACCTTCAAATGGTGTTCGCTCAATTTCTTTGATAAGCGTATTAATTTTCTTCATTACACTCTTATCTGTGGCTTGCCAGTATAAATAGTCTTCCCAAGCGTCATCAGAAAATAGCTTTTTCATTCTTCTATAAGCTCTTGTTCCGTATACTTACCTTCTTCAAATTGAGCTATACTGCGTAATAATCGCTCGGCATTTTTCGGGCTTTTTAGGAGATAGAAAGTTTCCTCCATACTGTCGTAATCAGCTTTTGACATTACAACCACGTCTTCTCCTTTTGATCGAGTAATAATTAATGGTGAATGACTCAAACTAACTTTATCAAGGAAAGCCTTTAGGTCTTGTCTAAAACTTGAATAATTTATCGTTAGCATAATACTAGAATTTTTTTTCAAAAGTAATTATAAATTGCTAGATGTACAAAAAATTGTACATATCATTATTTGTTCTTAAAAAAGGGTATCGAATTGTTCGTAAATCGCTGAATTAAGTAGCATAAACCATTTTTCTTCCGATATTTGTCAATTCAACACTTAATATTCTATGAGATTGTTCCTTCTGTTTTTGCTGAGCATAATTAGTATAAATACCTTTGCCGACGATGGCTACCGACTTTGGCTCAAATACGATCGTATCCAAAATGAAGCTTTGAGAAAAACTTATGCACAAAAATTGGCCACAGTATCGCTCAATTTTTCTGACGAAACCTCAAAAGTTACACTTACAGAATTAGAAAAAGCTTCTTTGGGGCTTTTTGGAGTAAAAACGAAATTGGTAGGAAGCAATGCAAGTTTGGTTCTCAAAAAAGAAATCTTGAAAGATAAAAACCCTGAAGCTTTTGAGATAAAAAGCACAAAGAATCAGATCATCATTTCGGGAAATACCTCAAAAGGCGTGCTTTATGGCGTGTTTGAGTTGATTAGAAAAATGCAAACTTCAGAATCTTTGGAAAACCTGAAAATTGCTTCTTCTCCCAAAATCCAACTCAGAATGCTCAATCACTGGGACAACAACAACGGCACCATTGAGCGGGGATATGCAGGCATGTCGATGTGGAAATGGTACGAATTGCCAGAAAGAATTGACACCAGATATATTGATTATGCCAGAGCAAATGCGTCTATTGGCATCAATGGAACGGTTTTGAACAACGTAAACGCTTCTGCAAGGTTTATCACATCTGAATATTTGGGGAAAGTAAAAGCCCTTGCCGACGTTTTCAGACCGTATGGCATTAAAGTTTTCTTATCAGTAAATTTTGCTTCACCTAAAATTCTGGGAGGTCTAAAAACCGCAGATCCTCTTGATCCTGAGGTAAAACAATGGTGGAAAAACAAGGCTGATGAGGTATATAAATTGATACCTGATTTCGGTGGATTTGTAGTATAAGCCAACTCCGAAGGCGAACCCGGCCCAATGGATTTTGGCCGCACACACAAAGACGGAGCCAACATGCTGGCCGAAGCCATGGCACCTCATAATGGATTGATTATCTGGAGGGCCTTTGTCTATAATTTTGACCCGAAGGGCGACCGTTTTGCGGCTGCATATAATGAATTTAAGAAATTTGATGGCGAATTCTTGCCCAATATTATCATTCAAGTCAAAAACGGTCCAATAGATTTTCAAGTAAGAGAGCCGATTTCTCCACTTTTTGGTGCAATGGAAAAAACACTTGTGTCGATGGAATTTCAATTGACACAAGAGTACCTCGGCTGGGCTACGCATTGGGTGTATGAAGGCCGGATGTTTGAAGAAGTTTTGAAAACTGACACCTATGCCAAAGGAAAAGGCTCAACTGTAGCTAAAGTAATTAATGGTGAATTGTTTAAATACCCAATTACATCAATGATTGGCGTGGCCAATACGGGCTCAGACCGCAACTGGACGGGTCACCCGATGGCTCAAGCCAACTGGTACACCCTAGGAAGAATGGCGTGGAATCCTGAAATTTCTTCAGAAAAAATTGCTAATGATTGGGTGAAGATGACGTTTCGAACTGATTCAAAATCAATCGAAACCATCAAAAAAATTATGATGGAATCGAGAGAAATTTATACCAACTACACCAACCCACTCGGTGTACACCATGTAATGGGCGAAAGCCACCATTTTGGCCCAGAACCTTGGGTAGAAAAAGCTCCACGTCCAGACTGGACAGCCTTGTATTATCACAGAGCAGACACTGTTGGTATTGGCTTTGACCGTACCGAAAAAGGAAGTAATTCATTAGCTCAATATCATCATGAATTAAGGGCAAAATATGCAGATATAAACACCATACAACCTGAATTTCTGCTTTGGTTTCATCATGCTCCATGGACACACAAACTTCAAAATGGAAAAACCGTTTGGGATGAAATGGTAAGTAGATATTACGAAGGCGTAAAATCCGTAGAAAAAATGCAAAAAGATTGGGGCAGTCTGAAAGGAAAAATCGATAAAGAAATTTTTGAAAATGTGGAAGCAAGACTTAAAAACCAGCTAAAAGAAGCCTGTTGGTGGCGGGATGCCTCGGTTCTGTATTTCCAGAAATTTAGCAAAATGCCTGTTTTGTCTCCATATCAAAAACCCACAAGGACATTTGAGGAAGTAAAGCAAATTGTGGATGTGTATCATGTAAAGTAGGTTCAAAACTTTCAAAAAGAATTCTCCTCTTTATTTGATTTTACCTCATAAAAAATGGTTTACGTAATTTGGTCATAAACCATTCATTATTAAGAATATATGTATTTCTACTTTATGATTTGCATAAACTCTACTTTACGATTTGCATAAACTTTACTTTATGATTTGCATAAACTCTACTTTAGGTTTTACATAAAATAGAAATCAATTAAATAGCCAATCCAAGGCTTTGGGAAATTCCTGCCCCCAACGTTTTTCGTTGTGTAGTCCTTCGGGGTCAAGTTCGGCTTTGATTTGTATTTTTTTTGAATCAAACTCTTGATTGTCAATCGTTTCTTTGAGTTTTTCTATATTTGGCAACATACTTTCGCTTTCTTTGCCACCGCCATAAAGATAGATTTTGGTGTCCAAGGGATTAAAAAATTCCACAGCATCAAAATAAATTTTTGGAGAGGTCCATAGCGAAGGAGAAAAAACCATCAGTCTTCCGATGGCTTCGGGGTACATCATGCCGGTGTAAATACTGATTAATCCTCCCATAGAACTTCCGCCAATTCCGGTAAACTGCCTTTCGGTGAGTGTTCTATAAGTGCTGTCAATCAGTGGCTTGAGCGTGCGTACTATAAATGTAGCATAACGCATTCCTTGTCCTTTTACGCGGTTTTTATAAGGCGAAAACTCTATCTGCCTATCTTCTTCTCCATGATTAATAGCCACAATGATTACGTCAGTTTTTCCTTGCTTTTTAAGAAGTGAGAGCCGCTTGTCAATTTCCCAGTTGCCATACACCGAACCCTCCCCAAAGAGATTCTGTGCATCGTGCATATACACTACAGGATATCTTTTGTCTAGATTTTCGGCATAATCACTTGGCAAAATGACGCTTATGGTACGAATTTTTTTCAACTGTGGAATTTCCACCTCGATGCTTTCTAACAGAGGCATGGTTTCCTTATAATAGGGTGTAAAACCATTTTGACGCCAAAGAGGGACGTAGTCGAGCTGCGGACGAAAAACCGGAAGTAGTGTTCTGTTTTTCCTCGTATTTCCAAAACTATCTAGCTCTACGTTTTCCCAGCCTCCTTTGGTATATTTATATTCGAGGGGATTATCAATGGTAAAATCTTTTTCGAACGCAAAGTGATATTGGCCATCGCCAACTTTTTTCATCAAAAAATCAGTGTCGCTTGGGTTCCAGTTGCAGAAACTTCCTGACAAAAAAACTGGACGGTCGTCGTTGACCAAAGTATTTACCTCTACATACATGCTGTCACTTTCTACTTTCATAAGGTAATTTTTACTTTTTCGGGGTCGCAAAAATAATAGTATTGAAGAATCTCACAAACAATTGGGTGGTTTGTCGGAAAAAAATGTCCTGCAATAGTGGAAATATTATATAATTCGGAACTTTGGGCTTGGATAAACGCAAACTCAAAATGGCTGTTCTGAATTGAACATGCCCTATTCCGCTAAACCTTGGACACTATTGTTAAGAGAATTTGAACCAAATTTGTGTCCTAGTTTTTATCGGGATGGACACAAACTCAGCAAAACTTTCAACTGTTTTCCGTCACCTGTTTTCCATTCATCGGTAAAAACCAAATATTCAACGACAAAATGCTTATCATTCAACGAAAAGCATTATTCCACCACGGTTATTGGGCTTAATTTTGAAGAAAAAACAAACAAATTACAATTATGAAAACGCAAAAAAGTACATCGTCGGTTATTTGGGCAGTAGCCATTATCGTTATCGGAAGTTTATTTTTAATGCGAAACTTCGGCATGCTATGGTTTGATTTACCCAAAAATCTCCTGAGCTGGAAGCTAATTTTTGTATTTATAGCTTTTGGAGAGTTGGTAAAGGGCAAGGTCTTTAGTGGTGTTTTTTGGGCAATAGTGGCTATGTTTTTTTACTATCCATCTTATTTGAGCCAATTTTCTGTCCATTCGGTGTTTGAACTTTGGCCTTTGCTATTGATTGGCCTCGGTTTAGATATGATCATAAAAAGAAGCAAAACTATAGAAAGGTGTTAAAATCTGCACGGACAATATTTCGCAAATTTTATTGTCTGTGCAGTTCAATGTTTTATACCAAAGCTTCCCAAAGAATCTCAATCGGGTGCTTTGCATGTTTGCTAGTGCCGTCATGAATCTGGTGTCGGCAGCTTGTACCTGGGGCGGCTATGATTACTTCTTCGGGTTGTTGACGAACAGTTGGAAACAAAACCAACTCCCCGATTTTCATCGAAATATCATAATGTTCTTTTTCATAGCCAAACGATCCCGCCATACCGCAGCAACCGCTCGGAATCAACTGTACCTCGTAACCTTTCGGCAAACTGAGCATCTTCTTGGTTGGCACCATAGAAGCTACGGCCTTTTGTTGACAGTGGCCATGGAGTTTTATTAGGCGTTTTTCGGCTTTGAATTTGGAGCTATCTATGCGTTTGGCATCCATTTCTTTTGCCAAAAACTCATCCATCATCCATACGTTTTTCGATAATTCTATGGCCTTCTCTGCTAATTCTGCCGAAACAAGCTCAGGATATTCGTCTCTGAATGTCAAAATAGCACTAGGCTCTATACCAAGCAAAGGCGTGTTTTCATTAATTAAGGCGGCGAGCAAACGCACATTTTTGTCTGCCAAAACTTTTGCTTCGTCCAACATACCTTTTGAAAGATAGGATCTCCCAGAATCAGCATGATTGGGCACTTCTACAGTATAGCCCAGTTTCAAAAGTAAATCCACCGCTTTTTTGCCTATTTCTACATCGTTGAAGTTGGTAAATTCGTCTATAAACAAAAACACTTTTCGATTTCCATTTCCAGCTTTTGTTCCATAGTTTTTCTTAAACCAAGCCCTCAGGGTGGTGTCCGAAAGCAAAGGCATGGTTCTGTCGGGATGGAAACCAACTACCGTATTGGCTATTTTTCTTAAAGGTGCGTTTTTGAAAACAAAATTATATGCCCAAGGAACATAAGAAGCCAACGCCGACATTTTTGGATAATTGCCAATCATTTTCGAACGCAAAGGCACACCGTTTTCCTTTTGGTATTGGTACATAAACTCCATCTTGAGCTTGGCCATATCTACATTCGACGGGCACTCTGACTTACAGGCTTTGCAAACCAAACAGAGGTCTAAAACTTCCTTTATTTCCTTAGAGTCAAATCTGTTGAGTTTATCGGATTGTGTGAGTGTTTCTCTGAGAATATTGGCTCTGGCCCTTGTAGTGTCTTTTTCACTTTTGGTGGCCATGTAAGACGGACACATGGTGCCGCCACTCAGGTGCGACTTTCGGCAATCGCCGGATCCGTTGCATTGTTCGGCGTGTTGCAGAATGTCTTGGTCTTTAAACCTAAACATGGTCTTAAAGTTTGGCGTTACCTGCCCTGCCGAATATCTCAAAAACTCATCCATCGGAGGAGTGTCCACAATTTTGTTGGCATTGAAGACATTGTTTGGGTCCCACACTTTCTTCAAGTCTTTGATTAAAGCATAGTTTTTCTCACCAATCTGTTGTTTGATAAACTCCCCACGGAGTCTGCCGTCGCCATGTTCGCCTGAAAGCGAGCCTTTGTATTTTTTTACTAAAGTCGATATTTCCTCAGCTATCAGTCTAAATTGGCCTTTGCCTTCCTGGGTTTTAAGATTGATTATAGGTCGCAAGTGCAGCTCGCCCGTGCTAGCATGTGCATAATGCACACTGTACATATTGTTTTTGGTCAGAATCTCATTAAATTCTCGGATAAATTCTGGCAAATCGTTTACGTCAACCGCTGTATCTTCAATTACGGCCACAGCTTTTTCGTCCCCCGGCAAATTTGAAAGTAATCCCAGACCAGCTTTTCTCAAAGTCCAACATTTTTTTATATCATCACCAAACAGTATTGGAAAATGGTAGCCAAGTCCGGCTGCCCGCATTTCAGCCTCCATCTCAGCGGCCAATTTGTTTACCTCCTCTATAGAATCTCTCGAAATCTCCACACAAAGCAAAGCACCCGGGTCGCCTTCTACAAAAAACCGATTGGCCATCTGCTCTTTGTTGGCTTTTGTACATTCCAATATATAGTGATCCATCAGCTCTACCGCACTTGGTTTGTATTTCAGTGCTATCAAATTGGCTTTTAGCGAGTCGTCAATGGTTTCGCAATGTACGGCCATTACACCTTGGAATTTAGGAGGTAGAGGATTTACATGGAGTTTCATTTCTGTGATAAACATCAGCGTGCCTTCAGAGCCCGCTATCAGTTTGCAGAAATTGAATTTCTCGGTGGAGTTTTCATTAAATACCTCGGTTTCTAAAAGTTCGTCTATGGCATAACCCGTGTTACGTCTGGGAATGCTTCTTTTCGGGAATTGCTCCCTTATTTCGTCTTGATTTGACTTCTCCGATAGCGTTTCATAGGCATTCAGATATACTTTATCTTCAAGAGAAAGCGTGTTTTTGGTTTTAATTTCCGAAATTTTGCCCTCAAACTCGGCCTTTGAAATATCTTTAAAAGTCACAAAACTTCCATCGCTCAGATATCCCTGCACTTCCATCAAGTGCTCACGAGCACTACCATATATAACCGAGTTAGATCCACATGAATTATTGCCTACCATTCCACCCACCATAGCACGGTTGGCGGTGGAGGTTTCTGGTCCAAAAAACAAACCTTGCGGCTTCAGGAACATATTGAGCTCGTCTCTCACCACTGCTGGCTGGAGTCTCACCCACGATTCAGACTTATTTATCTCTAATATTTCTGTAAAAGTCTTTGAAACGTCCACAATTATACCGTTTCCCACTACTTGTCCAGCCAAGGAGGTTCCTGCTGTTCGAGGAATTAGCGTGGTTTTATGTTTATTGGCAAATGCTATGAGTTGTTCAATGTCGTTGCGGTCTTCAGGAAAAACAACACCCAGTGGAAATTCTCTGTAAGCAGAGGCATCTGTGGCATAAAGCGTCCGCATAACCTTATCTTCAAAAATCTCACCTTTAAAACTACTTTTAAGGCTTTCGAAGTTCATACTTTTCATCAAAACTATATTTAGGAAATTGTACCAAAGATAGCAGCTAAAAATTTATTTCGGGAAGAAATTCAACCATCTTAGTAAATTTGGCTAAAAATAGAACACGAAAACCCGTAGAATAGAAATCAGGGAAAAAAGAACTCTTCGACGTTTTGGACTTAAGAAACTACTTTTTGCGGTTCTGTTGGTTGAGTCTTAAAAACGTGCAATATTTAATAAGAATGTTGAAATGTTTTTTTGTTGAGATAAAACTAATTTACTTTAATTTTTAAACAATTAACCTATGATGAACAGATTCTACCAATGCGGTCGAATGGTCTTCGACTTTGGGGTAAATCAACTTTCGGGCAAAAGCTCTTTGGTGGTTTTAATCTCAGTGTTTTTCGGATAAATTAAATTTGATGTGCTAGTTCATAAATTTTGAGCGAGTCGATAATGAAAAAAGTCAATATCTCTTGTGTCAAGATTTTGTCGAATTGTATTTTGTCAATTATACTTTCGGCTACTGCATTTGTTGCAAATACACGGTGATAATCAGTATATATTCATCATTTCGTGTTACTAATTTTTTTAAATCCCAAATCTCTATCACTTTAACGCTCTTAGCTTTAAATTGATGATCTATTAGTTCATTTTCTTTTAAAAATGTGTCCTCAGAATAGATACCTTATAACTCAGCCGTATTTTTCTTCTAATTCAAGCTTTTTTATTCTTGAGCTGATGGCTCCCCTAGTGCGACCAAAGTGAATGGCCATGGCTGATATGGATACCTTGCCACAAAACATTGTAGTGAGTTCAAAATCCAGTTCTTCTGTCCATAGTTGATAGGCTTCGGTGTGGGTTTTGCGAACTTCCTCAAATGAATACGATTTGAGCGTTTCAGTTTGTTCTTTAGTTTCTATTGTCTGAGTAGCTTCTAAGGCTTGTTCTTCATCTTCTGAGGTATCCCTGTCGGTCAATTTGATTCGTTCGGAAAGTTCAAAATCGTCCGGCAGCATGTCTAGTGGTATTCTTAGTATATTTCGGGTGCGAGTGATGGCTACATATAAAAGATTTATTTCTTCATTGGTTTTTTCGATGTTTTTTTCTTCAGAGAAATAATCTTCCGGAAGTGAAGCAATTTTTTCTTTGGTTATAAAATCATCGACCAGATATACATCATCGTATTCCATACCTTTGCACCTGTGGACTGTCGAAAATATCACCTCAGCACTGTCTCTTAGGTGATTTTCTACATGCTTTAGTTTGAGTGTTTTAATGATTTTTGGTATCTCATTGCCATATTCGTTTACAATCTCCAGAAGCATTCCCAGCTGAACATCTTCGGTTTTTTTAATGTAGTCCTCTAAGTCATCGAGGTCTCTCATACTTTTTATCAATACGTCTTTTATTTTGGAATGTTCCTGATTTCGAAGGTTTAGCACATCATAGAGCGAGGCACCTTCGTCGGCGTAAGTGTAGGAATTTATGTTTCCCTCAAAGTATAAACTATCGATACTTTGCTCCTCATAAACCATTTTTATGGCATTTAGTAGAAGTCCGAGGTTTGAGCGGGCTATTACTGCCCGGCTAAGGGTGTCGGTGGAGTTTCCTTGTCCAACCAAGGTGGTGGTGACTGCAATGTCTGATATTTCGTTTTTCAAAAGAAGAGATTGAGACGCTAAATCAGCAATTTCTTGCCTGAATCTAAAGCTATTAGATAGGTTGAAGGACTCAAAATCCACTTTTTCCAAAGAATTGACGGCGTATCTCCAGCCATATATTTGTTGGTGTGTATCTCCAACTATTACTTTTGTGGCTTTTTGATTAATAAAAACATCCAGCATGGCCGGCGAGGCATCCTGCCCTTCGTCGAACAGAATGTAGTCAAAATTAAGATTTGGCCGAGATAATTGGAATTTCTTTAAGTAGAAGTCGTGCGTAATTTCTATTTCTTTGCTATTCATTTTGTTAAGAAATACACGCACCGCATTCAAGAGTTCGGGATAGTGAACAGCAATAAATACCTTGGCTGTAGGATCAGTAATGGTTTCTAAATAATTGAGCTCTTGTACTTTCTCTTTGTTGCTGTTGCAAAAGTAAGCCACAAACTTTAGTACATGATTGGCCAGGATATATTCGGAGTGTTTCTCACCTAAGGGTTTTATTTTTAGAAGGCTTACTACATCGTGGGTTTTATAATCAGAGGCTCGAACTGCATACTTTTCTTTGACTACAATGTGTTTGTAAGCCAACGAGTGAGCCGTTTCTACCTGTACATTAAACAATTGCTTACTCTGAAATTTTTTCTGAGCCTCTAGTTTTACCGACTTATTAAATGCCAGATACAGTATTTTGCTATTGCTTGGCCTACTTTGTGCATAGGCAATTACCGTAGTGGTTTTGCCCGAACCAGCCACAGCATTTATCTTGATGTTACCTTCTGAATTTATGATTTTTCTTTGCTCTTCAGTAAGAATCATTCCAACATATTTTAAATCAATGAAGAGGACGACCCTTCTCCGCCAAAAAATACTCTGCTCGGCAATAAGGGCATTTTATTTTGCCCTGTTCGTTTTTGTAACCTCTGATGTGCTCATTAAATCCGGAAGCAATGATACCCGCGGGTAAGGCAAACAACGAAATGCCCACAAAGGCTCCCAATATTTTTCCGGCAAGAGTAATTGGGTAAATATCTCCATAACCCACGGTGGTCATGGTATTTACGCCCCACCAAAGTGCTGCTGGAATGCTTGAAAAATTCTTGGGCTGAACGGGATGTTCGATATAGTACATCAACGAACTTGAGAAAATAATCAAGAAAAAAATAAACGAAAACGCTAAAATGAGTTCTTCCCGTTTGCTGGACAATACATTTTTGATAATTCTGAAAGCATGAAAATATCGGCTCATGCGGAAAAGCCGTAGAATACGCAACAAGCGTAGCATACGTATAAACGCGAAGTCTGTGGCAAACGCCGATAGGAAAAACGGTGCAATGGCCAGTAAATCTACCAATCCCCAGAATGAAAACATGAAACGAATACGACCATAAAATGGATGATTAAATCCTCTGCTTTCCACACATGACCACAGCCGAAGCATGTATTCAATCAAAAAAACAGCCACTGAAAAGTATTCGAAATCTCTAAAAATGGTGTGATAGTTTTGACTTAAATCTGGTATGGTATTGAGTATGATGGCGATGGTATTTAGAAAAATCAGTATCGACAAAGATATGTTAAAAACAAAACTCATGCCCTTTCGCTCGGAATACCGCACGTCTAGCGTACTCCAAACTTTCTTTCGTAAGCTTCGCTTATTGCCCAATTCTGAGCTTCTAGTCAATTTTGAATCCATAGTTAAGTGTTTTTTCGGTTGCCGGAATGCCCTTACTCATCCATGCAGGCATGGGACTGTCTTTGAGGTAATAATCAAAATATTGCGACATCCGCATCGACCAATCCTTTCGGTTTTTTCGTTGTGTAAGTCCGTGTTTTTCGCCGTTATAGTTGAGCATCCACACGGGCTTGCCTAGTCTTTTAAGGCCCATAAACATTTCTATGCCCTGGTACCAAGGCACCGCACCGTCGTCGTCGTTGTGCATCATCAGCACGGGAGTTTTTACGTTTGGCAGATAAAACAATGGGGAGTTTTCAATATACTTCTGGGGGCTATCCCAAAGTGTAGCTCCTATTCTCGACTGCGTACGTTCATATTGTGCTTGGCGTGAGTTGCCCGTTTCCCACCTGATACCGCCGTAGGCACTTGTCATGTTGGCTACTGGTGCTCCTGCTTCTGCAGCTATAAAAATGTTGGTTTTGGTAACCAACCAAGCTATTTGATAACCGCCCCAGCTATGCCCTTGCACGCCCAAACGGGTGCTATCTATAAAGCCCATCTCGAGTACTTTCTTTATTCCCGGCAAAATACAGTCGTAAGCACTTTGGCCGGGTTGACCAGTTTTGTAAACAATGTCTGGCACAAACACACAGTAGCCGTTGCTCGGATAGTAGGCGAAGTTTATACTCGACCTAGCCGGCTGAGGTACGTTATAACGGTAAATTTGATCCGACATTTTTTCATAAAAATACGTAATCATAGGATATTTTTTGGTTGGCTCAAAATTGGCTGGTTTATAAAGTATTCCTTCTAAATCCTTGTTGTCGAGCGTTTTGTATTTCACCATTTCGGCAGTGCCCCAATTGATACCTTCTTGTTGTGGATTGGCCGTACTTACTTTTATAACTTCTTTAAAATCAAAATCTTTGCTGTACTGTAGGTCTGGGAAAACCTCAAAGTTTTCTTTTGTAAAAACTAAATCGGTGCTTTCTTTGGCTTTTATGATTTTCGGTGAAAAATAAAATTTGTCAAACAATACCAATTCAGGAATCGTATTTTCGGGGTTAGTTAATTTTGCAAAACCCGACTCCATGGTTTTTTGATTGAAAACATGCAGCATAATTGTATTTTTCGAATCAATCTGGGTTTCCTTTTCGTCCAAAGAAATATAGCGATAAGTTATGTTGTTTTCCCGGCCATTTGTGAGCCGTTTTTTGTCTGATGGTTTTGAAGGATTAATAGCCCAAATATCGTATTTGTCGTAAATCCATATTGTTTCGTCGTCTTTTGTAAAACCTGCTATGCCATAACTACTTGGCTCGTCTGGATGGTCGTCGTCGGCTTTATCTGAGAAATTTACATCTTCTGTGAGCTTATATGTCTTTTGATTTCTAACTTGAAATGCAAACCAAGCTGTGTCCTCTAGTGCGTACCAAACCACATATTTACCATCGGGCGACATTTTTAAGTCTGTTGTTCGCTTGTTTTCGAAAATCAATTCTCGATTTCCATTTTTACCCGAAACTGCAAAGGCGTCTATGGGTGTATTAAAAAGCCAATGCTGATTTGCATATTTGTCTGATGCCAATAGCAGTATTTCTTCTTCGTTGGCGGTTTTGGAAAGTCTTATTTCTGGGAAATCAGGACTTGCCAGCCGTATTGTTTTCTGATTTTTTATATCAAAAAGTGTCAAATAACTCTTTTTTAGGTCGTTTTTGAGATTGGCCAGTTGTTGAGGCATCAGGTAATTGTCTTTCCAGTTCCATACGTCGAGGCTCACAATGTCTTCCTCCAGTCGGGTTGTATCTTTTGGTAAGTGAAGCGGCGTTTTTCCGAAAAACAATCGGGATCCATCTTTAGAGAACTTTGGCTCAAACTCCGCACTGATCAGCGGAAGTTGTTTATCGCTATTGGTCAGTGTATCGCCGATCAGTTTTGGTTCTTCTAAGGTTTTCCAATACCACAATTGGTGGTTTTTGGTCATGGCTTTCTTGGTTGTATCGGGGTTTAGAATGGCGGCCCAGTTTTGACCATCTTCTGAACTACTTATTTGTTTATAAAAACCCTTTGTTTCGGTCAAAAGCTGAGCTTTTTGATTGTTGGTAGAAAAGGCATACAAGCCCGACTTCATGGTGCTGTCTTTCCCTGTTGTTGCAAAAGTCAAGGTTTGACCCGAAGGATCAAACTGGTATTTGTAAACAAAAGGAAACCTGTGTAAAGTATTGGTTTTTAGGCTGAATAAATACAGTGTACTTCCGTTCTCATCACTTTCTTTTTTTACGTTTTTAGCCTTTGCCGAGGTATCTTTCTTGGTTTCTGGATATCCGAGAAAAGCCAGCCAATCGTTGGATTTTTCAGGAAAAACAAAACTCTTTACGTTGGCAAATTTGACGGTTTCGAAGGTAGAAAAACTGTGTATGCCAATGCTGTCTTTTGGCATTTCGTCTTTCTTTTTTTTAGCCAATTTAGCTGTTTTGACAGCATTTTTGGAGGGTGAAATTTTGTAAGCTGCCCATTGTGAGTCTTGGCTCAGCCAAAGTTCTGAGGCCCGCTCTACCGTATCTATGGCATTGCCCAATAATGGATACAGAATGAGTTTATTATCACCATCTTGGGGGCTAAGGACATAGGCTATCCAATGTCCGTTTGGAGTAATTTTCGTTTCAGAAATCGCCTTCCAATCGTCGTAGTCTGCGTGTTGAAGAGGACGTTTTTGGGCAAATATGCTCGTAGCAGCTACAAGCAATAATAGAAATAGAGTCTGTTTCATCTAAAGGTATAGGTTCAGGCCAATCGAAGGACTTTCCAAATATAGCAAAAAAAAGCTGTAGCCTAAACCTCAGACACCGCCTTTTTATTGCAACTTAAGCGTAACGATACTGATAACCGCCAAAACAACAGCCACTATCCAGAAACGAGTAACAATTTTGGCCTCGTGGTAGCCCTTTTTTTGGAAATGGTGGTGCAGTGGTGACATTAGTAAAAGTCTATTCTGCTTTGCGTATTCCAAACCTCTTCGGCGTTTTTGATATTTAAAATAAGCCACTTGCAGTATTACAGAGATATTCTCGGCCAAGAAAATACCACACATCAATGGAATCATAAGTTCTTTTCGGAGAATCAATGCAAGTGTGGCTATTACGCTTCCGAGCATCAAACTGCCCGTGTCTCCCATGAAAACCGAAGCAGGGTAGGAGTTATACCACAGAAAGCCTATGCAGGCACCAAGAAAGGCTGCACAGAATATTACTACTTCTCCGGAGTTTGGTATAAGCATGATATTCAAATATTCGGCAAAGACTTTATTGCCAGATAGATAAGCAAACACTGCAAGCGTAAGGCCGATAATGGCAGATGTTCCTGCGGCTAGGCCGTCAATTCCGTCTGTGATATTGGCTGCGTTTGACACCGCTGTGATTATAAATACACATATAAACACGTAGGGAAGCCAAGCCAAACTGTCTGGTAGATAGCTCGAGAAGATATCGTAGTCTAAAAGGTTATTTTTTAGGAAAGGTACAGTGGTAGTCAAGGAATGTTTATCAACGAATCCATTACTGCCAAACTCCCTGATTTTCACGTTGTTGTTGAAGTAAAGCGTAAGCCCAACTATCAATCCTAAGCCTACTTGACCTATTATTTTAAACTTGCCCTTTAGGCCTTCCTTATCTTTTTTGAAAACTTTGATGTAATCATCAGCAAAACCAATCATGGTAGTCCATAGTGTGGCTACGATAAGAAGGATGATGTACACATTGTCAAGCTTGGCAAATAACAGAACCGGAATCATCAAAGATGCTAAAATGATAAAACCTCCCATAGTCGGTGTCCCTTTTTTCTCTAGCTGACCGGTAAGACCCAAGTCTCTGATGCTCTCGCCGACTTGCAACATTTGCAGCTTGCGAATGATCGGTTTGCCATAAATGGCCGCTATCAAAAGCGACAAAATGGTTGCTGCCGATGCACGAAACGAAATGTAACGAAAAACACCCGCACCCGGGAAATCGAACATTTGGTCGAGGTAGCTAAAAAGGTAGTAAAGCATTGTTTTGGGGGTATAATAGTCTTGCGAAACAAAGATAAATGAATTTTTTGGCAAAAGTCTAAAGGTAAAAAAAGTTTGAACTGTGCATTTTACAAAATTTCACTAATTTTGAAAAAAAATCCAATAAAATATCGTGCCGTTTACTCCATTTCTAAAGAGTTTTAATCTGTTTACCGAAGCAGAAATTTCAAAAATTCAAAATTCCTTCAGTCCAATTAGCTTTGAGGAGCAAGACATAATGCTGCACGAAGGCGAGATATGCGATAGGATATTCTACATAAGCGAAGGTGTATTGCGTGAGTTTGTCGTACGATGAAACTGAATCTACTTTAACCCACTGGATATTGGGTGAGGGCGAATGGGTATATCAAGTTATGTTTCAGAACAACCTTCCACCTGCTACCTTCAAGCTCTCACGCACCTCAAGGCATCATACATAAGAAAAGAAACGGTGAAGGCTTTGTTAGAAACTATTCCCCATTTGGCATTCGTAATCATAACTATATATGAACGCTACCTGCTGCAGCTTGAAAACAGAAATGCCTTTCACCGAATAAAAAATGCCGAACAAAGGCTTGACGTATTTGAGAAGACTCAACCTGGCCTTAGCAACAGAGTAAAAGGTAAATTGTTGGCTTCATACCTTAACGTTAGCCCTCAACAGCTGAGCCGTATCAGAAATTGCTAACTAACTCTGCAGAATTTTTTATTAACATTTTAAAAATTGAATTCAAATAATAAGTTATTCCTCAAATCTCCTTCACACCACTAACACCCAAGGCCTCGAAATACACTTTCCAGTAGTCGCTGACGTTTGGGTTATTTTCTTTGGAGGAGCTGTTGGGCGAAAACGGCAGAATGATAGAAATCTGGGCGTTGGTGAGGTTATACAATTTGTAGTTTTCGGCATCGGCTTTTGCCCATTCTTCGGCTTGGTTGTGGCTGATGGGTGCTACTTTATGAAAATCCCTGCCGTTTTTGAGGCTTTCTACCATGTCAGAAAAATAAAATGCTTTTACGTCTTTTTTGCCATTTAAAGCTTCTGAAAGTAAGGGGACTGAGGCTGAAATGTTGGTTTCGGCATTTGAAGCCCCACTGTTTTTTTCGAGCATTTTTTGCACGGCTAGGTCAAGAATCATGCGACGCTCTTTGCCGATGCTCATGTCGTAATTGGTTTGGGCAGCTTCTAGGTCAGTGCCATTTAGGCCTTCCGAATTTTCTTTAATGGTTCGAGCCGACAGCGACAAAACTTTGGCCTTGGCGGTGTTTTCGTGTATATAATAAATCTCAAAAATATCTCCTTCTGACTGTATATTTTCGTCAATAAGCGACTTAAGAGCCGCTTGGTACTTATTCCTTACGAACTCATCGTCCACATTTACGCTCTGAGTTTTGTCAAAAAAGACTAGTGTATGATTGTTCGTTTTTTTGGTGTCTGTTGTTGAGCGTGCAGCATCTTTTTCGGCAGAGCTACAGGAAATCAAGGCAAGGCTAGTTGCAAAAATAATTATGAGCTTTTTCATATGTTTATTGTTTACCGCTAAGGCAGAAAGACGCTAAGAAATAATCATTTCTCTGTGTGTCTAAAGTCTTAGTCATGAATGTTTCATTGAATGAGGTTTTCTGAAAAATAGTGAACGACAAATTTATTGAAAAATTCGGGATGGATTGTTATTACTTTAAAAATGGGTTCGGTTGGTTTAACAATTTTCAATTGAATTTGTCCATAATCAAATTGCTTTCGGCTGTGTCTTACAAAAGAAGACCTATTCTAAAGACCTAGGCTGTGTAATGTCAGTGATGGCACAGACACTGACTATATATTGAATCATATTTAGCAATTCAATCCTAAAGTCAAACCAATCCAATAAATCCTATTCGATACAATTACGAATACCGCTCAAATTTATCCCAATTTGGTGGGCGTTTTTCGAGAAATGCGTTTCGGCCTTCTTGTGCTTCTTCTGTCATATAGCCGAGTCGGGTAGCTTCACCTGCAAATATCTGTTGTCCGACCAATCCATCATCTATGAGGTTAAAGGCAAACTTGAGCATTCTGATAGCCATCGGGCTTTTTTGTAGAATTTCTTTTGCCCATTGGTAAGCGGTGTCTTCTAGCTCGGCATGAGGTATTACGGCATTTACCATACCCATTTCTAAGGCTTCTTGTGCCGAGTAATTTCGGCCTAAAAAGAATATTTCACGGGCTTTTTTCTGTCCAATTTGTCGTGCCAAATACGCTGATCCATAGCCTGCATCATAACTGGCTACGTTTGCATCGGTTTGTTTAAAAATGGCGTGTTCTTTGCTCGCCAAAGATAAATCGCAGACCACATGCAAACTATGACCGCCACCTACTGCCCAGCCTGTTACTACGGCTATCACGGGCTTGGTCATAAATCTTATTTGACGTTGAACTTCCAAAATATTGAGTCTATCGCGGCCATCTTCGGCACGGTATCCGCCTTTTTGGCGAGCGTTTTGGTCTCCACCTGAACAAAATGCCCAGCCGCCGTCTTTTGAGGAGGGACCTTCGCCGGACAGTAAAACTACGCCCACTTTGGGGTCATGTGTGGCGTCTTCAAAGGCATCGTATAGTTCAAATGTTGTTTTTGGTCTAAAGGCGTTTCTGATATCTGGTCTGTTAAATGCTATTCTGGCTACGCCATCGCATTTTTTGTAAGTAATATCTTCGTATTCTTTTGCGGTTACCCAGTTTATTGCTGACATTATCGGTATTCTGTTTTTTATTACAAATCTAATTTAATGAACCCACAAATAAAACTTCTTTTCGGTAGTCTCGTGGGCTTTTGCCTTTGAAATGTTTAAAAGTTTTGTTGAAATGCGAAATATTGTTGAAGCCACTTTCAAAGCAAACATCTGAAATGCCCATGTTGGTGTGTAGCAATTTGCAGGCATTGTTTATTTTGAATTCGTTAAGGAAGTCTGTAAAAGTCATGTGCGTCATTTTTTTGAAATATCTACAAAATGAGGGCACTGTGAGATTGGCCACCTCGGCTATATCTTCTATTTTGATTTCTTTGGTGTAGTTTTCTTCTACAAAATTATAAATGCGGTTTATTCGCTCTTCGTCTTGGTGCCGGAAGTCGTATCTGGAGTCTCGGCTATTCAGAATCTTGAATTCGCTAGATTGTGATAAAATTTTTAAGATTTCTAGAAGAGAAATTAATCTATCAAGTCCAGTCATTTTGGCGAGATTTTCCATTTTTTGAGCTACTAATTGTCTGGTATTTCCGCCAAAGGAAATTCCAAAAACAGCTCTTTCAAACAGCTTTCTGATGCCTTCCATTTCGGGAATGGACATGAAGTCGTTTCCTAAAAAAATATCTTTTAGCTGTACGATAATTTCTTCATGTTCACCAATGACGCCATAGCCCAAACCTGTATGTGGGAGATTTGGCCCCAGAAACATCACTTCTCCTTCTTGGTATTCGCCGAGATGGTTACCAATATGCAGCTTCCCAGAGCCTTTTTTTACATAAATGATTTCATACTCGGGATGTTGATGCCAGAAAAATCTATCATTTTCTGACCGCCAATTTATTAGTTTAAACGAGCTACCTTGGTCTGGGGCTATGATTTCGAACTCAATTTTCATGCTTGATTAACATCTATATTAAACAAAATACAAACTTGATGTTAATATAGCATAAGTATTGGAAAATATAATAATAGTTTTATGATTTATTTTGGTGCAATTTTGCATCGTGATTATAGAAAGCGGAGACTTTCTAAGACGATATTACTTGAAAAACCTAGAATGTGTAGAAGTAACGGAAGTAGATTTCGTTACTTTTTTTGTTTTAAGAATTCCAACATTTGATCAACCGCATCTGCTCTATGGCTGATTTTGTTCTTCTGCTCGGCGGGCATTTCGGCAAAAGTAGTTTCATAACCATCAGGCACAAAAACAGGATCATATCCAAAGCCGTCAGTACCTCTTTTCTCTGAAATAATTTTACCAGAAACTTCTCCTTCAAAGAGCTGATGCTCTCCGTTCAATATTAGCGTAATCACCGCTCTGAATTTGGCTTTTCTGTTTTCTTTTCCGTCTAGTTCTTGAAGTAGTTTTTCAATGTTGGCTTGGTGATTGGTGGGCTCGCCTGCGTAGCGTGCGGAGTAAACCCCCGGTCGATTGTCTAGGGCTTCAACCTCTAAACCAGAGTCGTCTGCTATAACATTTACGCCATATTTATTGTGGATATAATCGGCCTTTATTCTTGAATTTTGCTCGAAAGTGGTGCCATATTCTTCTATTTCATCTTCACAGCCAATGTCTTTCATGGTTTTTATCAAAAAGGTTTCACCCAGCATTTGCTGAAGTTCTACTATTTTGTGGGCATTGTTTGATGCCAGACAGATTTCTATTTTTTCCATGAATGATATTGAAAATACATTAGAGAGAACGAGTGAAACAATTGAACCTTTGCGACTTAGTGCCTTAGCGGTAATAAATAAATTAGGCCACGCCTTCTTTCATTTTTTCGGCGTTTTCGGCTATTCTAAGTTTTTCTATGAATTCGCCTACTTGGCCTTCCATAACGGTCGGGAGATTATACACTGTAAAACCTATGCGGTGGTCGGTAACTCGGCCTTGCGGGTAATTGTAGGTTCTGATTTTGTCGGATCTATCGCCCGAGCCCACCATAGATTTTCGGTCGCCGGCTATGGCCTCGTTGTGTTTGGCTAGTTCCATTTCGTAAATTCTTGACCGCAGTACGGTCATGGCTTTGTCGAAGTTTTTGATTTGTGAGCGTTCGTCTTGACACTGCACTACCACACCCGTAGGTATGTGCGTAACACGCACAGCAGAATACGTTGTGTTAACAGATTGACCACCAGCTCCTGACGAGCAATAAGTGTCCTTTCTGATATCTGACATGTTTATCTGCACATCTACTTCGTCAGCTTCTGGCAGTACGGCCACTGTAGCAGCAGATGTATGTATGCGACCCTGCGATTCGGTGGCGGGTACCCGTTGTACACGATGCACGCCTGACTCAAACTTGAGTTTGCCGTAAACATCTTCGCCTTTGACGCTCACCACGATCTCTTTGTATCCGCCTGATGATGCATCTGTAAAGTCCATTACCTGAAACTGCCAGCCTTGTGTAACGGCATATCTTTGGTACATTCTAAACAAGTCACCTGCAAAAATTGCTGCCTCGTCGCCGCCAGTTCCTCCTCTGATTTCAAGAATACAATCTTTGCTGTCCATTGGATCTTTCGGAATCAGCATTTCTTTTAAAGAATCCTCAATCGCATCTTTTTTGGGTTGAAGTTCTTCTAGCTCCATTTTGGCCATTTCACGCATTTCTTCGTCTTTTTCTGTGTTGAGAATCTGACGAGCCTCGCTGAGATTGGCTAAGATGAGTTTATAGTTTTTATATTCTTCCACAACCTTTTCTAAGTCGCGGTATTCTTTGCTTATTTTCTTGAATTTGTTCATGTCAGACACCACCTCGGGCCTGGTTATCTGCTGCGAAACTTCCTCAAAACGCTCCTTTATAGACTCTAACTGTTCGATTAACATGCTCTAAGATTTTTATAAATCATCACAAAAATAGGCAAAATAGTCGAATTTTATTTACCCAAAACCAACAAGGGGTAGAAACATGGTATAATTTTGAACTTATGGTTTATAAGTTTTTTGAATTTTTCACCTTTTTTAAGGAATATCTAAAAGTCTATTAATCAAGCAGAAAAGGATATTTTTGAATCTGGATAACCTTATTTTGGTTTAGTAATTCTCGTGTAATAGTGCAATGATTTCAGACGTTTTCGTTCTGACTTTGGAGGCAGATCCCGTGAAATTATTGTTCATAAAACTGAAGATAAGTAGCCGCCCAGATTTGGTAATCATATAGCCGCTTTGGTTGTAAACCCCACTTAAAGTTCCTGTTTTGGCGAAAACAAAAGGAACGCTCGCTTTGTAGGTATTTTTCAAAGTACCCGCTTGCCCGCCAATGGGCATTAACGACAATAATCGGTCTTTGGGGAATTCCTTTAGCATTCGATCTAGAAGAAAAACCAGACTTTCGGGCGTCACCAAATTGTATCTCGACAAACCTGAGCCATCTACCCAGTTGAATTTTTGTGGGATGTCGTTGAATAAGTTTTTTTGTAAATTTTTAATGGAAAGCGAGGTAGAAATGGTATCGGAATATTTCCCGCCGGAAAGTAATAGTAGCTGCTCGGCCAGCATATTGTCTGAGACTTGCATCATTCTACGATAAACCGTGTCTACGGGTAGTGAATACAGCGTCTTGAACGTTTTATCGGGCATAAAAGAACCTATGGTTACTTCTTTTTTAAGCGTATCCGAAAGTATTTTTTGGAGAAGATCAGAAGAGGTTTTGTAAGGTATATCTTGTTCAAATTCTATTTTCTGACCTATTTTTGTATTGGTATAAAAAATGTTTTCGTTGATCTTCCTCTTGATTTCAGAAAAGGAGTTTTGGCTAGAAAATAGCGAGTCAGCAAACATGGGAGGATTGATAGCTAGTGTATTATGTGATTTTTTGAACCTAACTATGTTACCATAAATGGGAAAGGGGCCAAGTTCAACCTGATAATAGTCGTTGTAATCGTCCCAAGCCCAGCCTGAGCCAAATACTTCATTGCGGAAGTTTGCATCAGAAAAAACGATAGTTTTGGCGGTACTATTTTTTAAGAAATCATAGACCTTGCTTTTGGGTAAATCAGGATGTAGAAAGGTGGGGTCTGCTGTTCCTGAGATGAATAAACTGTCGTTTTTAAGTGCAAATTTTAAGGCAGGTATACTATCTCCAAGATTTTTGAGTGAAGCGTATAGGCTGAGTATTTTTGTGTTGGAGGCAGGCACAAAATACTTTTTTTCGTTTTTGGAGAAGATTACTTCTTGCGTTTTTGGGTCAAATATTTTTATGCCAACGAAACTGTTATTTTCTATTTGAGTTGAATCAATCCAGTGGTCAATTTTAGAAACTTTTACTTTTTGGGTTACACAAGAAAACGCAAAAATGACCAGAAACGTGAAACTAAGTAGACTTTTCATGGATGAGCGAATATTTTTTTTAACTTTGATTTTTCAGTTAACAATTTAGCAACAGAATTTTGGAAAAACAAAGGGTAACTTCAATAGATATTTTCAGAGGCCTCACCATGATGCTCATGACCATAGTAAACAACCCCGGTGACTGGGGAAACGTGTATGCACCCTTGCTGCACGCAGAATGGCACGGTGCTACACCGACAGACATGGTCTTTCCGTTTTTTGTGTTTATTATGGGTACCGCTATGCCTTTTTCTACCCATGAAAACTCTGGCATGGATGGTTCAAGCTTTCTAAAAATGGCCACTCGTTCACTACGTATTTTTAATTTGGGATTATTCCTTAATTTCTTTTCAAAAATCAAAATTGGAGAACTAGAAGGAGTTTCGCTTCTAGTTGTTAAATTGATAATAAGTGTTTTAGTAGCTTATCTTTTGCTTGGAAATTTTAAAGTGAAAGCGAAGTTTTATACCGCTTTAGGGCTTTTAGTTTTGATGATTGGGTTGTGTTTTAGCGGTATAGAGGCCTACGCGTCTGTTAGAATTCCGGGAGTTTTACAGCGAATAGGAATCGTATATTTTTTCGCTGCCTTGATATTTTTAAGTTTTGATTTTCGTAAACAATTGATAGCAGGAGCCACTTTACTTTTTGGCTATTGGGCGGCTATGGCACTGATTCCGATACCTGGTCAAGCAACTGGAAATTATGAAGTAGGCACAAATCTGGCGGCCTGGATAGATAACTACTTGCTACCTGGCCATCTTTGGGTTACTTCTAAAACATGGGACCCTGAAGGTATCTTGAGTACTTTTCCAGCCATTGTAACGGCTCTTTTGGGAATATGGACGGGCAGGTTGCTTCAAAACAAAGGCTCTGAATCTTTCAAATGGTTGCTTGGTATCGGGCTTGCAATGATTGTTGCTGGTAAAGTTTGGGGATTGGTTTTTCCAATAAACAAAGCCTTGTGGACAAGTTCTTACGTATTGTTTGCTGCGGGATGGGCCATGATTATATTAGCATTGGTAGAGCTTGTTTTTAAATCAGGTCAACTAAAAGGTTTGGTGAAGTTTTTGATTATGTGGGGTGTGAATCCTATGATTGTGTTCTATGGTTCAGGCATAATTCCTCGGGCTTTGAATGCCGTCAAAATACCGGATGGCAAAGAGGAACTAGCTTTGCTTCAATATTTCTATGAAAAATTGTTGGTACCTACTTTTGCTAATCCCATGAATTCTTCTTTGGCGTATGCTATTAGTTATGTAGCTTTTTGGTCGGTGATTTTGTATTTTCTGGATAGAAAGAAATTGGTGTTTAAAGTGTAGGTGGTGCAAATTTTCAATTTGCATTAAGTTAATGCTGGACTGAACTTCTTTTCTAACAAATTGGAAATTTATTCCGCCTATTGGAATATTTTTTTAAATCTTTCATTTAGAAAAGTCCATTTCCAATCCAGTGGCTTTTGGCAAAGTTTAGCCTTTACGGGGTTATTTAAGACATATTCAATGATTCTGTGCTGTTCTTCGTCATTTCTTACCCATCTGTCATAGCTTTCGACTTGCCAAAAATGCCCCGATCTGTTCAGTATTTTGTTGATTTCGTAAGCAGAAAATCGTTTAATAGAATGCATAATATCTTCCAAATATTTAGGCTTTTCAACTTCATTTTTATCGAAAAGTCTAAAAACCGCATGAACATGATTTGACATTATGCAAAAGCAATACATCTCTAAAAACTTCCCGTTCCAGAAGAGTAATGAATCATAAACTATTTGAGCTAACTGTTCAATATTTAGGCTGTTTTCACCTTGTGGATTTTGGTCTAAATACTTATCTCTAATGGCAAAAAACTTTTTGCTCAGATTGTCGATTTCTACATCGGGTTTTTTTGAAAGTTGACGAATTGTTTTTTTCTGATTATGAAATTCTGTGCTCCAATTGTTTAGCATTTTTTTGGGAATAGCATCTGCAAGGTTGTAGGTTACGAAAAACGTACCGCCAAGTGGTTGTAAATGAGGCAAGTCTCTTCTATGAAATGTTTTTTTAGTTTTTGGTATGGACATTTTAAATGGTATTTATTTTTTATGGTATACTAAAATAACAAATATTTGATTTTCCTTCAAACTTGGTAAATAAATTTCTCTTTGTTTTTATGGGAAATGTTTCAAATTTACCAAAATCTTTTTTCTAACAAATTGGAAATTTGTTCCACCTATTCAATTACGAACCAATTGTTACCATTTGCAGGTTTAGTTATGGTCAGTTCAATTTCATTACTTCTGTTCAGCTGTAATGCCTTAGACACACCGTCTTTTTCTTTATCTACCGCTTTACCAAAATCTTTTTTCTAACAAATTGGAAATTTGGTCCACCTATTCAATCACAAATCAATTGTTGCCATTTGCAGGAATATTTACTGTCAACTCAATTTCATAATTTCTATTCAGCTGTAATGCCTTAGACACACCGTCTTTTTTTTATCTACCGCTTTACCAAAATCTTTTTTCTAACAAATTGGAAATTTGGTCCACCTATTCAATCACAAATCAATTGTTGCCATTTGCAGGAATATTTACTGTCAA
>CAMCYZ010000015.1 GCA_945885545.1 Spirosoma fluviale | reverse complement strand
AAAGTTAAAAGTCAGCAAGAAATTGCCTTTCCACTTCGATTACAAGCCTATGAACGAATGGCTTTGTTTTTAGAAAGGATTAAGCCGGAAAATATATTTACTCGACTAAATTTCAGTGACTTAACTATTGAAGATCTTCAAGGTGCAGTGATATCAGATATTAAAAAAGAACTCAACCATAATATTGCCCAACAGATTTATATTGAACCCGCCACATGGGACAAAATAGTATTTGCCGCTAACGCTACTGCATTAGATTTAAATCAGCAAATCATAGTAAACAAGTCATCGGTTAATTCTCGCGAGATTGTTTTGCAAATACTTAAAAATCAGGACTTAATTTGTGCCCAAAATATCAATGAGGCCCTAAGTGATTTGAAAACTGAAATTCAGAGGTATTTCTGAAAAATGCAATTTAAGATATTCTTTTTATTCTTGTTTTTAAGCCTATAAACTTAGGCCATAAATCAAAAAATGCTATCATCATGGGCGTTACATTTAAATATTTTGCAACATTTATTATAGAAGCAGCAGCGGGTATTGCACTCAATAAATACCTAAAAACTTAAGAAGGTGAAAAGGTAATGAAAGATGTAAAAGACAAAGGAAACGAACGAAAAGATGAAGCCGAAGCCGCTATTGAGAAAGCCCCAGAATATTTTGAAGACATGAAGAATGGTATAAGTAAAGAGTTGAATTATTTAGTAAAAAGTCTTAAAAATCAATATTCAGAGGCTGAAAAAATCATTAATGACATGTTTTCCAATGTCTTTAAACCAAAAACTGAGTTCAAAGAGTTTCTTTGGACTTACTGAAATGGGGGCTGCAGTTTTATAAAAATCAAACCAAAAACACGTGGATAAGTTGGTGTCAATTTTGCGTGATTTAGGACTAATGTCCAAGCTGCTCTATCATGATTTGGCTCAGAAATTCAATTATTCTTACGAAGAGAAGGGCTTGGTGATATACTGTAAAAAGCAAAGTACATTAGATGAAGAAGCCCATGTTGCTCAATTGGCCAATCAAATTGGAATCGAGGCTAAGGTTTTGGATAAAAAGGCCGTTCTTGATTTAGTAACGAAAATTCACCCAAAAGGAGCTGCTGCGGTATATTTTCCTGGTGATGCACACTTGAATCCAACTGAGCTCATAGAAAGTCTAAAGAAGTATTTGTTAGAAAAAGGAGTTTTAATTAAGAACAGCTCAGAACTACTTAGTATTCAGTCTGCTGGAGACGAAATCACTTCATTAGAAATACAGAGTAATGGACAAAAAGAGACCATTGAAGTAGGTAGACTCGTTTTGGCCGCTAGTTCGTGGTCGGGTATTTTGGCTAAAATATTTAGGATTAAGTTGCCCATGCAGGCGGGTAAAGGTTATAGTGTGAGTAAGTCTCAGTTTCCTAGTAAAGAGATATTTAAACCAAATATATTGGTAGAGACCCGCGTGGCCATTACGCCTATGTCTGGTAAGTTTGTTAGGTTTGGAGGCACTATGGAAATTGGCGGCTTGGACAGTACCATAAATATGAACAGAGTGAGAGGAATCATAAAGTCAGTTCCTGATTTTTTTCCTGTAAACACCTTCGATTTGCCCAAAAAAGAAGAGGTCTGCTACGGTTTTAGGTCTCGTTCGCCTGATGGATTACCATATATTGGTCAGTCTAATTATTTCAGGAATTTTGTTATCAATACTGGGCACGCCATCATGGGCATCAGCTTGGCTCCAGCATCTGGAAAACTAATTGCACAACAATTATTAGACAAAAAAAACTGAAATAGATTTGGAAGGATTTTCGGCACAAAGATTTGGTAATTAGAATCCCATGTTTACCTTTGGCATCTGAAAAAATAAAAACTAAAGTTTGGGCTTAAAAGAAAAGTGGGTCGACTATGAAGATAGATTCTTTAAAGTCAAGGAATCTATCGTACGAAAGACGAATAGGTTCATTTTTTTAACTCTTGCATTTGGCTTTTTATTGGTCATTTATCAGATAGGTTTCCCCAAAGAACAATATGCGGTAGATTGGGTAAACAACGTTTTGAGGCAAATACCCAAGCTTCTGATGATCTTTTTTCTTTTCAAATGGTCTGTAAAGATTATTTTGAGTTCCAAAAAACTAATTTTTGAAAGAAAACATATCTCTGATTTTATCATATTCTTCGTATTTTTTGTTTTTAATATTTTCAAAAATCAGAATGCCATTTTTAGTAGTTCCTATTTTCTGTATTTACTTATAGCATCCTTCTTTTTCCTGCGTTTTTTGTCAGTTTCTTCCGAAGTCAAAAACTCCTTGTTGAGTCCTTCGGTATTGTTTACCATATCCTTTAGTTTTTTGATTTTTTGGGGTACTGCCATGTTGCTCATTCCAAAGGCCACCAATGGAAACCTCAGTTTGATAGATTCATTATTCACGGCCACAAGTGCTGTTTGTGTTACAGGTCTTTCAACAGTAGATGTTCCCACCAAATTCACTGACTTAGGAATGGATATTTTATTGATTTTGATTCAAATCGGCGGATTGGGATTAATGACTTTTACCAACTTCTTCGCTATATTGTTTAGGGGTGGGATGTCTTTGCGTAATCATTTGATATTGAGTAATTTAATTGAAACTGACCAGCCTAGTTCGCTTTTTTCAGTCTTGAAAAAAATATTGTTCTTTACACTTTTGGTAGAGTTTTTGGGAGCCATTCTAATTTTCGTTTTTACCGCTGGTACATATCCAGGTACAACTTCCGACTATTGGTTTTTTTCGTTTTTTCATTCTATTTCAGCTTTTTGTAATGCCGGCTTCTCTAACATTACTGACGGCCTATACAATGTTAATCTCAGGAAAAACTATAATTTACAAAATGTCATTTCTTGGCTTATCATATTCGGCGGCATTGGTTTTCCGGTGGTTATAGATATTTATAATGCCATTAAGTACTATACAAAGAGTACGCTGAGGCTCATGTTTTTTGGTGAAAGATTTACTTTTCAAGCCAAAAATCTTTCGGTTCATAGTCGTCTAGTTTTGAGTAGTACTTTTATTTTATTGGTGGTTGGTACTATTGCGTTTTATTTTCTCGAGAAAAACAATACCTTGGCTGAACACACTTCTATTTATGGTAAATTCTCAGGTTCATTTTTTGGCTCAGTTACGCCAAGAACAGCAGGTTTTAACACCGTAAACATGGGGAATTTAATGCAGAGTACCATACTCTTGTACCTTTTGCTGATGTGGATTGGTGCGGCACCTAGTTCTACTGGTGGTGGTATAAAAGTCACAACGTTCACTTTGGCTGTGTCTAATGTGGTGTCTTTGGCAAAAGGAAAAACTAGAATAGAATTATTCCGAAGAGAGATATCTCAAAGCTCTGTTCAGCGGGCTTTTGTGGTTATATTTACTTCATTTATGATACTAGGTGTTTCAATTTTTATGATGTCCATTTTTGATCCGCAAATTCCACTACACATGGTGGCCTTTGAATGTTTTTCAGCCTATGGAACGGTTGGGTTGTCCTTAAATCTTACTCCGTCTATCTCAGACGGTAGTAAATTGGTTTTAATTGTGTGTATGTTTCTGGGTAGAGTAGGGCTATTTACCATGCTTTTTGGAATTTTCAAAAAGGTGGACAGTGAATCTTACAGGTATCCAAAAGATAGTGTTCAAGTAATGTAAAATATTTTTTATGAAGTATATTGTAGTTGGTTTAGGTAATTTTGGTTCAACTTTGGCCGCTAGATTGACCACCATGGGTCATGAAGTCTTTGGTGTGGACAGCAGATTTGAGGTAGTGGATCAGTTAAAGAATAAAATTACGCATGCCATTAGTTTGGATACTTCAATGGCTAATTCTTATAATAGTTTGCCAATTAAAGAAGTTGACATCGTAGTAATAGCTATTGGGGAAGATGTGGGAGCCTCCATCATAACCACCGCACTTATGAAGCAATACAATGCCAAACAAATCATAGCCCGAGCAATAAGCCCTGTACACCACACGGTTTTGGAGTCTATAGGTATTGAAACCATCTTTAATCCAGAAGAATTAGCTGCTGAGATGTTTGCTAAGCAATTGGAAATGAAGGGGATTGTAGAATCCTTCGATTTATCGGATAATTGTA
This sequence comes from Spirosoma fluviale, assembly GCA_945885545.1. Taxonomy (GTDB): domain Bacteria; phylum Bacteroidota; class Bacteroidia; order Cytophagales; family Spirosomataceae; genus Leadbetterella; species Leadbetterella lacustris. The sequence continues at coordinate 30,418 of CAMCYZ010000015.1, read as the reverse complement.
GTATTATAGAGCTTCAAGTGCCAGAACGTTATATCGGGAGAGAACTTTCAACTGTAGATTTTGAACAAAAGTATGATTTAAAACTCATTGCGATAAAGCAATTTGAAGAAAAGAAGAATTTTTTGGGAATGAAAACCCAAAAAGCTACCGTGGAAACAAATTTGAAAGCCGATCACATATTTTCTACTGTTGATATCTTGGTAATGATGGGTGAGCTTAGGAACTTTGAAAGTATGATAGGTAAAGATATCAGAGATTAATTTTCTTGAAGTCTGCTTTTTTCGTTAACACTTTTTAACAGAGCACCTGAAAACTAATTTTTACGATTCTGCGTTTTTTGAATTAAAACGCATAAACAAAAATGAAGAAAGTCCTATTCATTGTCTTCTTATTGCTAAACTTAGGGGTTGATGCTCAGGTAACTTCCAATCCCAAAGTTAGAAAGAAATCTACGAAAGATGTTTTCATCAACAAAGTCGAAATAACTGAAGACCGCACGATCTTTTCGATGCAGTTTGTTGCTAAAACTGCTAAAGAGATCTTAGAAGATTATTTAAAAGACAATCCGAAAGAAAAGGAGCAATTGCAAAATATGAACCCCATGATGAGGAACATGATTTTGCAGCAATTTTTGCAGCAAGAAAACAACAGTACTATCAGTTTTCAGCCAACTTCTTATTTAAAGACTTCGGATGGTAAAAGGTATAAATTTATCAAGGCAATGGATATTCCTACGGCACCCAATAGAAAGGATGTAGAGCCTGGGAAAAAGTATTTTTTTAAAGTTTATTTTGAGAAAATCCCGAAAGGTTTTGAAAGTATTGACCTCATTGAAAACGATAATGACCGGGCAGATAATTTCACCTATTGGAATTTCTTCGGTATAAATATCAATAATCCAGATGCCAATGCCAAACCAAAAGCCTTAGCGGTTGCTCCCAAAGACGAAGGAGAGGAGGTAGAAGAATCAAAAGACTTCAAACTTTTTGGAAAGGTCATAGATGCGGTTACTAATAAGCCTATTTCAGCAAAAATTCTTTGTTACGACGCTATAACACAACAAATTATTGACTCAGTTCAGACATCAAAGTCAGGTTCTTATGAGTTTATGATTACCGCAAAGGAAGTTTTCTACAAGATTAGTTCTGCTGGATACGATGGAATGGAGGAGTCATTTGATGTTGGTGCTTTTTTGAAAAAAGGTAGTTTCCAAAAGGACTTGTTTTTGGAACCAGTTTCTCAACCACAACCTGAAACTCAACCAAAGGATAATGTAAAGGAGGAACCAAAAGAAAGCAGAGGTATGCCGGTTAACCCAGAGAAGTCGTTATTTAAACTAGATAAGGTGTATTTTCAAATCGGAGAGTCTAATGTGTTGCCCGAGTCATTTGAGCAGTTGGATAACTTAGTCACCTATTTGAAAGAAAATTTTAACTTGAAAATTCAAATAGAGGGTCATACTGACAACCAAGGGGATTCAAAAGCTAACAAGAAATTATCTTTGGAAAGGGCCTACAACGTACGTGAATACTTAGTGAGTAAGGGCATTGCCGGAAAAAGAATAAAGTTTGTAGGTTTGGGAGATGTACAACCTATTTCGGCAAATGATACAGAAGAAAGCAGAAAACTCAACAGGCGTGTTGAATATAAAATAATAGACTAATTTTTAAAGGTTTATAGGGTTAGATAGACAAAAAGAGGAGTAGTACTCCTCTTTTTTTTAAATATGAAATCCTCATTTTGTGGACTTTTATTAGCTTTTAAATTGGTGGTCGGTTTCTTTAAAAAGAATATTGAAGGTAGTCATGGAACCATAACAACGAGAGATGTATTGCTGAATATCTACCTTGGTTTCATCGTCAAGCTCCGAAGCGTTGATTTTTTGTTCCATAACACGTAGTCTGTCACGCATCAAAACTATTTTGTGGAAGAACGTTTCCACAGGTATTTCTTTTGTTGTCAAACCCACTTTTCCTGGCTCTAAAATCATCTTCCCACCTTTCCATTTGTCTCCAAGCGGTACTATTTCCGTGGCATCCATCCAGTTTTGAAGAATCTTAGTCATCGATCTTTCTACATCAAAAAGGCTCACCAAATCGTGTGAAAACGGAGTTTTATGAATGATTTCTAAGTCAGCTTCAAGTTTAAGCTTGCGTGTTCCATCTTCTATAAATGTTATATCATAACCATCAGATTTGACATTGATTACTACTCCAGCACCGAAAGTGGCGTGTTTTATTCTTGAGCCTATTCCTAATAATTCCATGAAAATTGCTTTGTTTTGAATCTTCAAAATCAAAAGCTATGCCAAGGAATCAAACTTGAATATTTTTTTGAATTAAGCGATACAAACTTAAAATTTGCTTCTCATTTTTTTGAATAAAATGTATGCAAAACTAAACGAAATAATTGCGATAAGTATTAATGCAGTTTGAGCTATTTCCGGGTTAGCAGAGGTTTGTCTTTTCGAAAAAATACCATAAAAGGCCCAAATAATCACCAAAGCGTAAGCAAAGTTAGATCTTCTGAGCAGCATTATTGCTGCTAAAGCAGTTCCAATGATGAGCATTATTATTGTCCAAGTGCTTTCGGTGAGTGGGTTGCCTGTCCATCCGATCGTTACTAATAATGCCGTAATGTTTGCAATTGTAGCCACAGAAATCCAACCAAGATACACGTTTATAGGAGTTTCTATGGCTAATTTCTCTATAAATGTTGTATTCCTTATTTTTTCATTGTTCAGGAAAAGTATAATAAGAGTTGATAGAAAGGCAATCATTATCAACACTGACAAAGCAACCATTTCATAATGCCATGCCAGTATCCAACTCATGTTGAAGACATGGGTGAGCCCAAATAAAACTTGGCTTTGAATGCTGAGTTTCTGAACGGTCTTTTTGTTAAAAGAAACCCAAATCTGATAAACCACGAAAATTAAAAGTAATAAGTAAATAAGGCCCCAAATAGAAAAGGTAAAACCCGCTGGAACAAAAAGATTAGGGTATTGGTCCGAAAGTTCTCCAGTGCTTTTTCCGTTTATTGGTAGGGTAACTGCTAACATATTGACATAAACTACTACTGCAAACAGTAGGAGGTTGAGGACAGAAAGGAGGGGTTTTTTGTTTGAAGTTGACATCGTTATTTTTAGTTTAGAACTATAATTTGGTTAAAAGTAAACAAAAAACGCCTGATATTAATGTATTTATCAGGCGTTTAGCGAAATATTTAATTACTTGCCTTTGATGGTTTTTATTATTTGATTACCGACCTCCGTACGGATATTTAAGGACGAAATTTTTGTATTATCTCTTGTTGGATAAACTCTATTTGAGAGAAACACATAGACCAAATCGAGCTCAGGGTCTACCCAAGTATAGGTGCCAGTATAGCCCGAGTGCCCGTAGCTTTTTGAGGAGGCCATTTGTGGGCCATTGCTTATGTTTTTGTTAAAATCTAGCTTTTCGAATGCTATTCCTCTTCTGTTTCCCTCATACGGGAACTGATAGTCAGTGCATTGTTCAATAATTTCAGGTTTTATATATTGTTTTCCACCAAAACTTCCCTTTTGCAGGTACATCTGCATGAGTTTTGTGAGGTCATTTGCAGAGCCAAAAAGCCCTGCGTGGCCAGAAATTCCATTTAACATACCAGCACCTTCGTCATGTACTCGGCCGTGAATGAGTGTTTTTCTAAAAAGGGTGTCTTTTTCGGTAGGTACAATTCTATCCAAACCGTAAAATCTTCTTGGGTTGTAGGTTAAAGTGCTAGCTCCGAGAGATTTGTAGGTTGTTTTTAGGTAGTCTTCCCAGGTTTTGCCGGTTATACTTTGTACAAAAGCTGGATAAGTATAATAGTGCAAGTCGCTATAAACATAACCCTGCTGTGGTTTTACGGGAGATTCTTTGATTTGGTTCATGATAAAGGCCACCCTGTCTTTATTCATAAATAGTGTATCTGCTACTTCAACACTGTATTGTTCAGTTTTTGTGTTACTAAAAATCCCCGGCAACCAAGTTATTGTTTTAGTGTTCAAGCTTTTACCCCAAATAGTCTTGTCTTTTTTCAGCGTAGCTGCAAAGTCAAGCGTATATTTTGGTTTTAGTTTTAATATTTTGGACAAGAGCCCCTGTTTTTTGTAGTTTTTAATCACCAAGTTTTCCAATGCGGGATTCATTTTAACGGCCTTTTCAATAGTTGCCACCGAGTCGATACAATCCATCCAAAAAGGTATCCATGCTTTAAGTCCCGATTTATGTGTAAGCATGTTTTTAAAAGTTAGATTCTCTTTGTTCGAATTTCTGAAAGGTTCATAATACGCACCAAAGGTTTTATCAAGGTCAAATTTATTCTCCGACATCATCTGCATAACTGCCAAAGCCGAAGTGCTAATTTTGGTAACGCTAGCAAGGTCATATAAGTCGTTGAGGTCTACCATACCTAGAATTTTAGGGTCAATTCCGTTTGTTGCAGCCAGATTTTTGGCATTTTGCAATTCCTTTGGATTGTCCATGACATCAGATTTGTTACCGATTTCAAAATTAGTTTTAGCTCTGAGCTTATTTTTTAAGTCGTCGGCTTGCTCATACGTATGAAATCCAAAGGCTTTTTGGTAAATCACCCGGCCATTTTTAGCAACCTGCATGACAGCACCCGGATAGGCTTTTTCATTAATTCCAAGATTAATGACGGAGTCTATTCTTGCACTAAAAACTTTGCTGTCGAGACCCACCATTTCAGGAGTTCCATAAGAAAGTCTACCATTTTTTTCAACTAAGACACCATCATTTAATTTGAATTTTTCATTCACCGTTACCGACAACCTTCCATTGCTTTCTATGCCTCCGAAAACAGCCATTGCTGCTGCCTCCTCCGTGTATTTTGTGAGTTGATTAGACATTATTAAGCCATCAAAATTCTCAAGGCCGTCTACCTTACCAAGAGCGTAGGGATTTCCAAAAATGACAAGCGTAGCAGTCTTTTTCTCAGATAGAGCCTTTATAATCAACGAATTGTTGGTGTTTATGCCGTAGTTTGCACCTGGGCGTATGTTTGCCAAATGCCATCCTACGATGAGGTTATCGGCCTTGAGGGCCTCCTCTATATTGGTTTTATTTTGTTCCAAAGTACCGTTTGGTTCTATCGAAATCAATTGGGCGTTCGTATAATTGGCTGCCATTTTTTGAAACGGTGTGGTTCCTGTGGCGTCAATAGATAGTATCACCGTACTTTTTGATAGGTCTTTAATCGGTAATGTTTCTTGGTTGTTTTTTAATGTAACTATAGATTTTTCAGCAAAAACTCTGTTGAGATAATCAGATTTTATGGTATTAAGATCTTCCACTAAATTGTTGATTTCTATAGGTTTGTAGTTGTCTAATCCTACCCAAGATTTGGCCTTAAGAATCTTTCTAACTCGCTCATCTAGAACTTCTAGAGATAACTGTTTGTTTTCGATGGCTTTTTTTATCGCCGCCACCGCAGTAGGAACATCTTCGAAAGTTTCAAGGATATCATTTCCGGCCAAAATAGCTCTTACCAATGCTTCACCATTAGGGAAATATTTTACCGCACCTTGCATATCCATAGCATCGGTAAAGGTGAGACCTTCAAATTTCAGGTCTTTTCTTAATAAGTCCGTTACGATTTTTCCAGAAAAAGTGGCCGCAAGATTTTTGGTGGTGTCGAGGCTTAAGACGCTCAAATGTGAGGTCATTACGCCACTCAATCCATTTTCTATCAAGAATTTATAAGGATATAGCTCGTTTTCTGATAAATGTGCTTTGTTGTGAGAAATGATTGGCAAGTCATAATGCGAATCTACTCCTGTGTCACCATGACCCGGGAAGTGTTTTGCGGTTGAAAGAATTCTTTGGTTTTGTAGGCCAGTCATATAGGCAAAGGCTTTGGTGGTTACGGACAGTTTATCCTCACCAAAAGACCTGAAATTTATCACGGGATTTTGAGGGTTGTTGTTTATGTCAACAACAGGAGCATAATTAATGTGAACGCCCATTCTTTTGCATTGTAATCCAACTTCATTTCCCATTTCTTGTATCAGATTTTCGCCACCCTGCATACTTCCAAGTGCCATTTGATATGGAAAACGTACGGTACTGTCTAATCTCATGGCCATTCCCCACTCCAAATCCATTCCTATCAGCATCGGTGTTTTGCTCATGGCTTGTAATTCATTAACAATTCTAGCTTGTGTGGTGGGTTGTCCAGCAAAAAACACGATTCCGCCGATTTTATAATCTCTTACCCAAGCTTTTAACTTTTCGGGGTCATAGCCCTTGCCGGAAGTATTGCCTCGTGGCATCAATAGTTGCCCTATTTTTTCTTCAAGTGTCAGACTTTTCAATATGCTTTCTACCCAAGCTTGATTGTATTTTGTTAAAAATTCGGGTTTTTTTTGGGCAAAAACAGTATTCGAAAATAGTAGAAATATTATAAGAAGGATGCCAGAGGGTTTGTTCATGTTAAAAAAGGTTATTTTATTCAAAAATAGTAGATTGAAGCTCAAAATGGGTATAGGGAACCTAATTATTTTGATGTATTAAATTTATCATCAAGCCATTTTGAAGGATTGTTTTTAATATAATTGGATATTCTGAGAAATTCTTCTTCATTTCGAATGATATGGTCATGATATCTGATGTGCCATTCAAATTTAATATTGTTTTTGCGAGCATAAGTGGTCACCGCCGATTTGTAGCCCCGCATTATAGAGGCAAGGTTTTTGGATTGCGGTGCAAATGCGTTTTTGGATTGCGGCGTGGATTGCGGCGTGGATTGCGGCGTGGATTGCGTAGAGACGCGATGCATCGCGTCTGTACGGAGGGAATTTGATTCGGAATTTGCATTCAATTCCAAATTGCCTAGCGATTTCGAATTTTCATTCAATTTCATTTCGCCAGAATTAATTTCATTTTTGCCAATTATCATGATTCCATGAATATGATTGGGCATCACGATAAATTCCCCAATGTCCAGATTCATATCTGGCCTCATTTCCAGGCTTTTGTACCATTCTGATTCAGCGATTTCCCCAATTTCCGTCTGCTGAAGTTTAGCAATCTTAGTTAAGGGGTCATTTATGATTTTTCCAAAAAAATGCTGCATAAATTTAGTACAAATCGTGATGAAATACATGCCTTGGCCGGAATAATCATAGGTTTGAAGCCTTGAGGAAGGTATTCTGTATTTGTTTTGAAATAAGTCAGCCATACTTTTAGAATATTTTAAGGGGGTTAGGATTTCTCAAAACTGTTTTAAATAGCTTATTTTAGCGATAGCATGATCTTCTCTGGCTCTGGTTTCTGGTCTGAGGGCAGAATCAAATTGCCTATTGTTAAATACCAAGTACAAAAATGAAAGCGGTTGATACTCCCAAGCCAATCTGAAATTAAAATTATTGGCATTTTGAGATAAATCTTTTTGGTAAAATCCAATCAGTTGAAACCTTGGGTTTAATGCTAAACGACCCTCTATTGCTACCAAATCTACAGTTTTGGTGGTTTTCTCGCGACCAACTCCAATAAAGTGGTTTCTGTTGGCAGTGGCATTGAGAGCAATGTGAGGAACTGGTGAAAAATTTATCTTGAAAGTTGTTGTGTTGAGTTTTCCGTTAAAATATTTCCCATATTCGCCGTTCCAGTTAAAACTTAGCTTTTTGGAGCCATCACTAGACCAAAAAAAAGTGTGCCTGTTGTAATTGTATCTACCTGTATCTATTTTAACTCTTAATGGACTAAAGGGCTCTAAAAGGTTTTGGCCAAAAAATGTGAAAACGTGCCCAATAAATCCTCCAGACTGCAGTATGTACCAGAATGGACTTAATCCCACTGAAGACTCCGTCAAGATTTTTGTACTTGCCTGATGATAAGTTTCCAATAAAAGACTCGGTTCGTAAGACCTGAATATCTTTTTCAGCGGTACTAGTTTCTCACGGTTATAATAGAATATGCCTGGAGTGGTGGCTATTACATCGTTTCTTGATACAAAACCGATTTCAGGATTATAGTTTTTTGTAACGATGGACTGAGTCCACCAAAGTTTCCATTGATTATTTGCATGAAAAAATTGGGCAGAACCCGCAAAACCTGATTGTTTGATTTGGGTGTCGTAAGTGGTGCTTACCATCCAATTTAAGGAATTGGCGGCATCAAACCTGAAAAAACCGTCAACCGTGCCCGATAGATTGGTATTTAGGCTGCTTTGTTTTGTGGTAAATAAACCTCCGATTCGCTTTTGTCCACCAAAGTTTCTTGAAAAACGGCCTATACCAAAGTTGGTTCCAAGCGAATTTCCAGCGTCTCTTTGGCGAATATACATGGCTCCGTAGTTAGACTTGGCAGAACGATGCACAAAACGAGAGCCGACATTCAACGCAATCGGGTTTCCAGATGCGTCTAGGCCGATTTGCCTACTAAAAAATGGCTGAATTCGCATTGAACCGCCTGACAAATCCGCTGCTGGACCGATGCTAGTTCCAAATAGGGATGCATTCTCTAGGAAGAATTGTCGCCTTTCAGGGAAAAATACACTGAATCTGGTTACATTATTTACTTGTCTGTCTGCATCGGCTTGAGCAAAGTCTGTGTTTACCGTAAGGTCTAAAACGGAATTTGGCGTTAATGCCCATTTAATTTCTCCGCCTATTTTGACTTGTGTGTCCTGAGGTTTTTTATCTGCAATGTTCTGATATTTATCAAATGAAGTCAACAAAAATGGCTGAACCCTTATGTTTGGCGAAGGCGGAGGAGGTTTGATTCCAACTAATTTGCCCGCATAATCCATCCTTAAAACATTAAAAGATCTTGGAAATGGTGAAAGAGCATAGTTTTCATTGGTCATTCTCCGGCTGCGGTTCATGTTGTATCCCCACTCTGCGGTTTCAGAGGTGGGTTTGTTGTATCTTAATGATTTCCAAGGTATTGCAAATTCCGCATACCAGCCTGAATCGCTTCTTGAGGTTCTGACTTTCCAAAGTCCATCCCAGTCTAGGTCAATCAACGTGGCGTCAAACGAAAGAAAATCTCTCTGTACACCATGAGGATTGGTGGTAAAAACCATGGCATTTCGACCGTCGTTAAAGCCGTCAATCGTCATACCTAGAAAGTCCGAAGTGCGGGTGTTAAAGTCTCTTTTGAAATCTATGACACGAACAGACTTTTTGCCCAAAGTATCTCTATTAAAAACTCCAATATAAAGAAATTGCTTATTGAAAAGAGCCCTTGCGATGGTTTTGTGTTTTGGTTTAGCTCCTTGAAACGGATCTACTTCGGTAAATTCTTCGAATGGTTTCGCATTTTTCCAGTCATTTTCTCTTAGCTGACCATCGATTTTAATATTATTTTGAATTTCAGTGGCTCGGAAAATAACTTTCTCGTCGCTCGGTTTGAAAATTTCGGCATCTTGTGCGTTTGCAATTGTTGCAAAGCTCAAAAAAAGAAATATTGATTTTTGAAGCATTAGGGTAGTTTATAGTGTAATTGGAGCAACAAATATACTTCTATTGCTCGAAAACTAAAATCAGATTAGAGTGGTCTTTTATTCTAAGGTTACTTTAGATTGTAATTTCGATTCGGTTTAGTTCTGGGTCAAGAATCATGCTCTCATAACATCCATCTCCCATTGTTCTGGGTTGTCCAACTACCTCATAGCTATCGCTTTCAAATTTTTTTTTGAGTTTGTCTACATTTTCTTTACTACCCACACTGATGGCCAAGTGTGTAAGGCCCATCAGTTCTTTTGGGTTAATAGATTCATTTACAGAAGTTTTAGACATGATTTCTAGTCGGCTTCCGTCTTCAAAACTTAGAAAGTAGGACTCAAATCCTTTTTTAGCGTTGGTATATTTTGGTCCTGATTTTCAGCCAAAGTATTTTTCATAAAAGTCTTTTATCGTCTCTAAATTTTGGCAGTACATGGCCACATGTTCTATTTTAGGCATCTAATGTTTTTTTTGTATTTATAAAACTAATAAATTGTCCTAAATATGCCTTTTTAATTTCTAATTTTAATGCTCATATTTGTTTTATCCTAACCTAAACAATTCAACATGAACAAACTACTTATTTTATTTCTAATTATCAGTTTTCAAAGTTTTGGTCAATCCTTCAATACTTTTCCAGTTCAAACCCAAAAACCTCCTTTGCATGGTAAAAACTGGATGGCTATCACTGGCAAACCTCTTGCAGCTACTGCCGGTGCTATGATTTTTACCAAGGGCGGCAATGCCATTGATGCCTCTTGTGCCATGTTGGCATCCACTTGTACGATGTGGGATGTGCTGAGTTGGGGAGGAGAGACCCAAGCCTTGATTTATAATCCTAAAACCAAAAAAGTAATAGCCATAAATGCACTTGGCGTAGCTCCCACGGGTGCTACTGCCGATTTTTACAAAAGCAAAGGCTATAACTATCCGCCTGAATTTGGCCCTTTGGCTGCTACAACTCCAGGTACACCAGGCGGCTTGTTGACGATGTTGGCGGAATATGGCACAATGAGCCTCAAGGAAGTATTGGCTCCAGCCATGCAATTGGCCGAAGGTTATCCTATAGAAGCCCAAACGGCTAACGCAATAGAAAAAGGGAAAGCACAAATTAAACAGTGGCCTTACTCCAAAAAAGTATTTCTGCCACATTTAGGAAAGGAAAGAGAGGCACCTGAAGCAGGTGAAATTTTTGTTCAAAATGAACTTTTGCAGACTTTACAAAAACTAGTTTATACAGAACAGGAGGCTTTAAAAAAAGGAAAATCTAGAAAAGAAGCCATTTATGCAGCCTATGATAGATTTTACAAAGGAGATATAGCCAAAGAAATTGCCCGTGGCACACAAGAACAAGGTGGATTGATAACTGAGGAAGATTTAGCAAACTGGAAAGTGAAAATTGAAGAACCTACCATGACCAAATACAAAGCTTATGAGGTTTATAAGCTACAGGAGTGGACGCAAGGGCCAGTGATGTTGCAAGCATTAAATATTCTTGAAAACTTTGACCTGAAAAGTATGGGTTACAATACTTCGAGATACATTCATACACTTTACCAAAGCATGAATTTGGCCTTTGCTGACCGTGATTTTTATTACGGGGACCCTGCTTTTGAACCAAAATCACCCATGAAAGGCCTACTTTCAAAAGATTATGCAAAAGAGCGTTTGAAGCTAATCAATTGGGAAAAAAACGACCCGAATGTTAAACCCGGCGACCCGTATCCGTTTGAAAATAAGCTGAATCCGTATCTTGATTTGATAAATAATTTCAATAAAGTAGGCAAAGTTAATCCAGGTCCAATGAATGAAGACTTCTTAAAAGAGTTTACATCTGGAACTACCTCTGTAATTGCCTCAGACAAAGAAGGTTGGGTAGTTTCTATAACGCCAAGTGGAGGTTGGGTGCCAGCGTGTATTGCAGGTAACACCGGTGTAGGTTTGAGTCAGAGAATGCAATCTTTCGTTTTAGATCCAAAAGAAAATCCATTCAATGTAGTGGAACCGGGCAAAAGACCAAGGGTAACTTTGACGCCAAGTATGGCCTTGAAAGATGGAAAACCAGTGTTGGCTTTTGCCAAACAAGCAGGCGACGAGCAAGATCAATTGTTGTTGCAGTTTTTCTTGAATGTGGTAGAATTCGGCATGACCGTGCAGGAAGCTTGCGAAGCCCCGAGTTTCAAAACCTACCAAATGTATTCTTCTTTCGGAAAACATGAGAAAAAACCAGGAGCCTTGACACTAAACGACGCCATGCCAGATTGGACAAGAGCCGAGCTAAGGAGCAAAGGCTACAACCTTGATTTTCAGCCGCGTACCAGTGGGCCCGTTAATGCCATATTTCTGGATTGGAAACACGGTACTTTTTGGGGAGGAAGTAGTAACCACGGCGAAGATTATGGAATTGGCTGGTAACTAAGTTTTACAATTTCAACAAAAACTCCTCTGCATTTCTAAGATGGGCGGCTTGTTTAAGGTCGTCCATCTTGTCAAAAATGCTTACCATCATGTTTAAGCGAGGATTTTTACTGAAAAATTCTCGGTGTTGATGGATGAATCGCCAATAGAGGCCGTCCCATACTTCCTGCCATGGGCCTTTTTGGTAATCGCTCATTTTAAGGATATAATTACTCCCACCAATATACGGCTTGGTAGACATCAGTCCACCGTCAGCAAATTGGCTCATGCCGTACACATTGGGCACCATTACCCAATCGTAAGCATCCACGAAAAGCTCCATGAACCAGCGGTAAACCTCATCTGGATCAAACTCACAGAGCAACATGAAGTTGCCGAGCACCATCAAACGCTCAATGTGGTGGCAATAGCCTGTTTGTAAAACCTTCTTTATGGTAACGTCAATGGGTAAAATTCCCGTTGTTCCATCGTAAAAGGAGGCAGGGATTTTTCGTTTAAATTTCCAGAAGTTTTTTGTACGTTCTTCTTCGCCTTTGAGTTCATAAACTGCCCTGATGAATTCTCTCCAGCCAATTATTTGCCTTATAAATCCTTCTAAAGAATTCAAGGGCACATTGTTCTTTTCTGCAAATTCTATAGTGCTGTTCAGAACGTAATCAGGCGTCAGCAGACCTACATTTATCAGTGGCGACAGTAAACTGTGGTGCAGAATTATCTCATTCTTTACAATGGCGTCTTCGTATTCTCCAAAAGAATGAAATCTGGTTTCTAGAAAATCTTTTAACCATCTTTTTGCGGATTCAAAGTCAATGGGATAATTAAAAGTTGAATTAAGTTGACCTAAATTGGCAGTAAATGTGCTGTTTATATAATCGATAGCTTCTTTTTGTATATCTTTTATTTCGGGAAATTGAACAAAGGGTGGAGTCTTTGAACTAGGAAACTTTTTACGGTTGTCTTCGTCAAAACTCCATTTTTCTCCAACTGGTTTTTGATTACCATCTACGAGAATTCCCGTTTTTTTTCTTTGATAAATATAAAAATCTGCTTGAAACATTCGTTTCTTCGATTCAAAAAAAGTTTTGTTTTCTGTAGTGGAGTTAAGAAAGAGTGGAGATTCTAATTTCTTTATAATGAGAGATTTAGAGCTGGAAATTATTCTTTTTTCAAGCCAATCGTCGGTTGGGTCTGTAAAAACTATTTCATGGTAACCTTTTTCTTTCAAATACGGAATTAGAGTCCGAATGTCATTGTTTTCAGAAAGAGTGTCGATATAGCATACTGTCTTACCCCGTTTTTTAAGAAAAACTTCATAAGATTTCATACTGGCCCTATGAAACCATAATTTTTGTTTATGGAAATTATATTGCTTGAAAAATAAGAATTCTTCAACTATATAAAAATCAGCGTTTTCTGATAGGATTTCACTGTTTTCAAACAACTGATGTGGAAATATAAGTGCTGCCGTTTTCATTTGTCAATTTCCCTGATTTTTGATTTACTTTTTCTGCATTTATCGCTACAATATTTTACATCTTCCCACACTTTTTCCCACTTCTTTCGCCAGTCAAAAGGTCTGCCGCAAACCATACAGACCTTAGATGGTAAATGTTGCTTTTTCAAATCTCTTCTGGAAATTTATCGGGTTTTGCGTAAGATAATCTCGCCAGTTTTGAGGTGGTATGGTAACTATCTAATCCGCTTACGGTCACGCTTTCGGCTTTTTCTATGTCCACAAATCCGTCATCTAAGATACAATTTTCCGGTACCGATATTTGAACTATTTTACCAATAATCAGGCTCGTTCCATTGAGCTCAATGTTTATCCTTTGTACAAATTCGCAGCCAAATTTTACCTTGCTTTCGGCAACAAATGGAGCGAAGAATTCACCGATATACGCTGTTTTCAAGCCTGTGGCATCAAATTCTGAGGTTTCTCTGGGATAGCGAGCAGAGGTTTGATGTGCAGATTTGTAAATATCACTGTTGAGGTGATTTATAGTGTAAAAACCGCTTTCAATAATGTTTTCAAGGGTATGTCTTGGCGAAACATCAGGCCTAACAATAAATGCACAAAGTGCTGGATTGGCTCCAATGTGTATCAGAGAGTTGAAAATCGCCAAATTTTCTTGCCCTTTTTTGTTTTTTGAGCCAATCATCACTACGCTTTTGAATCCACCTAGCGAATTCACAAACGAGGCACGATATCGGGTTTCCATTTGCTCCAGGTCTTCAGTTCTGAATATTTTGTGGTCTTGCATGTAATTCGAGTATTTTAGGATTAAAACTTTTAGTTTCTTTACTTTTTTTATGACCCCAAATCAGCGGTCGATTTTTCTTGATTTCAGCGTCAAAATCTACAATAGGAGCTGGATAATCTTTCCCAATTTCGCAAAGAGCAAGCTGCATTTCTAAGGCTGGCATTTTCCAAGGCTCATGAATATATTTGGTGGCGACATTTTTTAATTCAGGTAACCATTTTTTTATGAAAACACCTTCGGGGTCATGTTCCTCTGATTGTTTTATGGGATTGTAAATCCTTACAGTATTAATGCCGGTAGTACCCGCTTGCATCTGAAATTGCGGATAATGTATGCCCGGTTCGTAGTCGAGAAACAACTGAGCAAGATGATAAGTGCCTAGTCTCCAGTCGATAAACAAATGATGACAAAGCACTGAAACCACCATAGCCCTCATCCTGAAGTTAATCCAGCCTGTTTCGTGTAAGCACCTCATGCATGCATCCACTAGCGGCAATCCGGTTTTTCCTTCTTCCCAAGCTTTTATGTGGTCTTGGTTTTTGGACCACTCTATTTTTTCATAGTTTGGATTCAAACATTCGGTTTCGTATTGACATTGAGCCTCAAATTTCTGAGAGAAATGGTCTCTCCAACGCAAGCGTACCATGGCATTTTGTATGGCTCTTTTGTAGGTTTTTTGAGCCTGAGCCACGTATAAATATTGATAAGCCATTTTTACAGATAAATTTCCCCAAGCCAAGTAGGGAGAAATTCTAATGCAAGAAGTACGACTTTCGGTTGGTTTTGAAATATGCCTAGAATAATTCCTTCCACGTTCATTTGCAAACGAATCTAAGTATCGAAGTCCATTCCTTTCTCCGGCAGGCTGAAACTGTTTGGGGTACACTTTTAGACTTTCTTTGAGTTCTTCTAAAAGTGGAAAAGGATTATCAAAATCTATTTTTTCTTGCAAATGATAGGTGTTCTTTATCATTTTGCTGTGCATGGCCGCATACCAATTTTTATCCCAGTCAATTCTGTTTTTTGCACCTCTAATAATCCCATCTCTTTGAAATTCAGTCCAAGTAATATTCTTGTTTTTCAAAAAAGCTTTGACTGCCAAATCTCTTTTGTATGTGAGCATAATGCCGCTTTCTTGATAACTGAAAATGTTTTTTATATCAAATGTATCGGTTAAAAACTCAAAAATAGAGATGGCTTCTGACTGAAAAATCTCAACTTTGATGTGAGCTGGACTCAGAAACTCATTTATTCCCAAAATAGAATGATATTGAAACAAAAGATGCCTTTCAGAGCAATCTGGATTAGACAATTGGCTGGGTTCAAATATAAATATCGGCAAAACAGGTAATTCTGACTTGTCTGCGGCATCAAATGCAGCATGGTCTTGGACCCTGAGGTCACGTTTTAGCCAAACAATATTTATACTTTGTTTATCAGCCACTCACACTCGGAGGTTTGAAATTCCACCATCGATGTGCATAATTTGTCCCGTCATCCAAGCCGATTCTTCAGAAATAAGAAAGGCTACAGCATTGGCTATGTCTTTGGCTTCACCCACCTTTTTTAAGGGATGTCTGATTGCATTTGCTTCTTTTTTCTCGGGTGTATTGAGCAGGCTGCCAGCCAAAGGGGTGTCAGTAATGGACGGAGCAATGCAATTTACCCGAATTGAAGGGGAAAATTCTGCCGCCAAAGCCCTTGTAAGGCCTTCAATAGCTCCTTTAGAACTTGAAACTATGCTGTGAAATGAAAAACCAGTTTGCACTGCAACCGTAGAAAACAACACTATGGATGCCGAATTTGATTTTTTAAGTTTGGGCAAAATCAGTTGGATAGCTTTTACGGCACCCAAAACTTGAATTTTGTAGTCGTCCAGAAAATCCCCGGCTTTAAGTCTTGCAAAAGGCTTCAAATTTATTTTTCCAGGACAATATACCAAACCGTCGATGACTTCAGGCAAAGTCGACATATCCCATTCTTCTTGTGAAACATCGAGGTGAAAATATTCTGCACCATCAGCACGTTGGACGGAAGAATTGTAGCTTCCAAAAACTTTACAATTATTATTTGAAAGTAACTCAGCGGTTGAAAAACCAATTCCCGAGGATGCTCCAATTATTAAAATATTTCTCATGAAATACTAACTATATTCATGATTTATTGTTCCGAGATAATTGAATTCTAAATTTCAATACGGAAATTTCTTTCAAAAACTTGATTGGGATTAAGGTGGTTAATTCCTTCTTTTTCTTCCAAATCCTGGGTAGTATCTGCAGAGTCTGCAATTCCGCACCACGGCTCAATACATACAAAATCAGCATTTTTTGCAGCCCAAATACCCAAATATGGAAAATCTTTAAAATCGAACTTTAGTTTTTTGGTGCTTTTTATAGATTTTAAGGTCACGGTTTCCGATTTTAAATGTTTGAAAACCAAGGCATCCTCATAGAATAGCTCTTTGTTTAATAAAATTGTATTGGTATTTTTAGAAATCTCCAAAGGTTCATTTAAAACCAAACCTTCAGCGTTTAAAGGCCAACGTTCTAAGTCTTGGTTATCATCAAATTCCAAGCAATAATCTTCATAAGTCAACCCATTTTCTATCGGACATTTAAAGGCGGGATGTCCACCAATAGAAAACAAAAGTACTTTGGCATCAGGATTTGTAATTTGATATTTTAATCCCAATTCGTTTCCGTACAGCGTATAAATCAATCGAAGTTCGAATGCAAACGGATACACTTTCTCCGTTTCTATGCTATTTTTTAAAAGAAAAACGGCTGAAAAACTATTTTGAGATTCCACTTCAAATAGCATCGTCCTTGCAAAACCATGTCTCGGAAGTTTATATTCATTTCCATCGTAGAAATAGGTATCATTTTTTAATCCGCCCACAATTGGGAACAACACAGGCGAGGTCTTTCCCCAAAATGCAGGATTAGCATCCCACATATATTCGGTCTTACCATCCAATTTCAAAAGACTCACCAATTCTGCTCCTAAAGGATTTATACTTGCTCTAATGTTCGCGTTTTCAATAATTATCATGCTATTTATTCTAAAAACTATATTTCAATTGTACTTTCAAATCTGTCTTCCGACTTCCTTCAATTTCATTCGTACCACTGCCCATAGTGGCACTGTCGTTTACATTGGTTTGGGCAATTCTAATCCAAGCATCTAAATTACGACTGATTGGCATTTTTCCAATCAAATAATATCGCCAACCTTTGCCATTGTATGCAGGAAAAGACACAGCATACAATACATCGTTTTCGTAGGCATATATTCGGCTGTCGTAAGAATCGGTGTTAAAATATGCCAATCGCCCTTTTATTTGGCAGCGTTTAATTTTGGTTTCTATATCTTGAATAAATGCATAACCATTTGATTTTGAGGTATTTTCTATTTCGAAGCCATTGTATTGGACTTTCGTTTGTAGCCTTAGCCAAGAATTATAAATATAGTCAGTCCCGAGCACCAAGTTGTTTCTATTTGTCTCTAAAAGTTTGTGCGTAACTGCCTTGCTGCCAGAAGCATTTCTTTCTTTTGTTTCTTTATGGAAGGCTATGTATTGACTGTAAATTTTATTTGGTTTATACAAAATCCGAACCTGATAATCATGACCTACCGATGGTCCATTAACCCGATATTTAAGCCATGGAAAACTGTATGAATCATAAAATGCAGATACTTCTAGTCCTTTTTTTATTATATACTTCAAGCCATTATAGATTCCCTTTTCGTTAATTGTTCGGCTACCTTCTGCAAACGAAAAGCCATAAAAAGTATGAAAGTTCGATTGGTAATTTCGGAGGTTTAAAGCCCATTCTACTTTTGGTCCAAGGCTTCCAACCAAGCCAGTTATATATCCAAAACCACCGGAAGAACTTCTAGCTGCCTCGCCAAAGAAATTAAAATTTTGCCAAGAAAGTGAAAGATTAGGCCCCATCACTGTGTTTCTGTTTCCTACAAACTCATAACGGTTGTATAGCAATTCTCTTTTCTGAAAAGTCTTGTCAAATGAGGTGTGTAACACAGAAAATCCAACTTGTAGATGATCCAATTTGTAGAGAATATTTCCTCCCAAATTGGTCTCTCTGATTGCATTTTTGTTCGCTATTTCCGTCTCAGTTCGATGAAATCCTGCCGACAAAATCGAGCTGAAAAAATCTTCCTGTGTCTCTTCGTTTAAATCTACGGAGGCATCTCTTCTGTTGAAGGCCGCCATAGTAGTAATCTCAAAATTTCCATTTTTTATCGTGTTGGCTATTCCGCGGAAACTGCCATTTTCTACCACCGAGTTGTAAGGTCTTATTCCCACATTGCTTCGTCGAGTGGTATATACTGGCTCACTACCTTTTCCAGCTGCAAATCCGGCAGAGAATATCATTCCTTGACCAAATTGCATCAAATAATCTCCTACCACCAAGTTTTTTACAATTCCCTTGTTCTGTACCTGTACATGAAAATTGTAATAATCCAGAAAGTTCTTCTCTCCGGCATCTTTTTCAGACACAAAACCAATGCTGAAATCTTTGGAATGACTCATACGGTATCGGGTATAATAACGCTGCGGCGATCCCGCAAATTTATTTTCTTTAAAGCCAGCACTTGCTTCTAAAGTTTGATCCGCTCGCAAAACAAGATAATGCTCCACTGCTTTTTTTGTAAAATTTGACAGTCGAGTTGTACTGATTCCATTTCGTACCTGAATAAAGGGCAAAAGGCTTCGTATATCTTCCATCGACAAACCTTCCACGGCTTGTAATTCATAAATACTCAAGAAGTTTCCAAATAGTTTTTTGTGGTTTAAAATTGCATTTATTTGACTTTCGGTTAAAAAAAACAAGGCTCGTAAGTCCGCAATATCGGCTTTATTGAGGTCTAGTGGATTTTGATATATGGTAAATAAATTTTCATAAACATCCTCATAATTCGCATCTTCTGTTTGTATTGGAGCAATTTTTAGTATAAAATCATCAAGGTGGATTTCAGGCCTATTTATGGTTTGCCCGAACCCTTTGAGGCTTATAAAAAGGATGAAAAAAGTCAGCAATTTGTTTCTATTTTTTTTCATTTAACAATAGGGTTAAGGTTAAATGATTAGATAAACCAACATTTGGATGGGTACTCACAGCATAGGAAAACTTATACTTTTTAATGTCAAGGTTAAGTCCAAAATGCACTGCTTTAAGGTTAGGATTGATACCTGCAGACAATCCAAGGCTTTCTTTTATTTGATAATTTAAGCCCATTTTCAAGAATGGTTTTTCTCCAACAAGATAATCCACTTGACCACTAATATTAATCTTTTTTGAAGGATTCAAGCCAACTCCAAAATTGACAAAAGTAGGTAAGGGCTGTGATTCGTAGAGTTTGGCCCTCGTAAAATTGATTACATGCAGTCCAATACTGAAAAACTTGCTTGGTGTCGCTAAAATTCCGAATTCTCCAAGAAATGTTTGCCTGCTGCTCATTTCTTTGACAGCGTTGTTCATCAAAGAGAATTTTAAGCCCATCGAAACCTTTTCTATTTTTTTTGCAGCCGCAAGTCCTAATCTCGACTCGCGATAATACTGATCACCAAAATTATCAACCGAAAAGCCGAAATGTACAGGCTTGGTTTTTAAGAGTCCGAAAGCTCCAACTGTCAGCAATCCTTCAACTGGGAGTGTTTTATGTACAGCCACTGCCGCAAAATTATAATTTAAATGGCCTAAGCCTGCGGGGTTTTGGTATATTGAAGACACGTCTGCTACAGCAACCAATGAATTGGACCTACCATAAGCAGATGCACCAAGAGCGGTGTATTGAGCGTTGGCGGAAATTGTGAATACAATTAAAAGCGATATTGTAAAAGTTATTTTCAGATAGTAGCGTTTAGTATTTAAAAATAATGACAATTATTTTTCTTTCAAAATTCTTTATCTATTTTTTCAAAAAAACGAAAAAAAAGTCAGACCGCAAAGGTTTGACTTTATTGAATTTTTAAAATCTGAAGTGCAATAATTTGTGATACAGATTAGTTTTTTTTTGCTTAAGTGTCTTTAAATAAAGAATTTATCTGAAATACAATTACACATTAAATCTGAAATGCATTACATCGCCATCTTGGACAATATATTCTTTGCCTTCAATTCTCAACCTTCCGGCCTCACGACAAGCAGCCTCCGTTCCATATTTAATTCTATCGTCAAATGCTATCACTTCGGCCTTTATAAATCCTTTTTCAAAATCGGTGTGAATAACACTTGCCGCTTGTGGTGCCTTCCAGCCTTTTCCTATGGTCCAAGCTCTAACCTCCTGAACACCAGCGGTAAAATAGGTTGCCAAGTTCAATAGTTTATAAGCTGATCTTATCAGTCGGTTCAGCCCCGGTTCAGCCATTTTATACTCTTCAAAAAACAAAGCTTTATCATCTGGATCTTCCATTTCGGCTATTTGAGCTTCTATGGAGTTATTAAGTACCACCAATTCGGCACCTTCTTCATCCGCTACTTTTTTCAGAGCATCAGAGTATTTATTACCCGTATGCATTGATGCCTCGTCCACATTTGCCACGTACATAGTTGGTTTTACTGTCAACAAAAATAAATCATCAATGGCTACCATTTCTTCTTTGGTAAGGCCCATCATTCTTACGTTTTTGCCTTGTTCTAGCCAAGCTTTCACCCTTTCCAAAACATCTAACTCAATTTTTGCTTGGGTATCTCCACCTACGCGTGCTTGCTTTTGGGTCTTTTGTATTTTCTTATCTACACTGTCTAAGTCTTTGAATTGCAACTCAATATCAATGATTTCTTTGTCGCTTACGGGGTTTATTTCACCTTCTTCTCTCAACACGTTTTCGTCTTCAAAACAACGTACCACATGAATGATAGCATCTACTTCTCTTATGTTCCCCAAAAATTTGTTACCCAATCCTTCGCCACGGCTTGCACCTTTTACCAGGCCAGCTATGTCCACAATTTCTATTTGCGTAGGTACTACCTTATTGGGCTTAACGATTTCTGAAAGTTGGTCAAGCCTCGTATCAGGAACATCTACCAAACCAACGTTGGGGTCAATCGTACAAAATCTGTAGTTGCTCGCCTGTGCTTTTGCACTGCTCGAAACCGCATTAAACAAGGTTGATTTTCCTACATTTGGTAAACCTACTATTCCCGCTCTAAGTGCCATATATTTTATATTTTTCCGCAAAATTACGCCAAAACTAATGATACGCCAAACTTATATTTCTTACAACTCCGTGCGTACAAATGTTTTTCCTATTTTTAGGTGAACATTCTAAAAATTTTATCTATGAAAAAACCTTTAATCACTTTTGCATTATTACTTTTTGGATTTAATATTTTTTCACAAAAAGCGAAGATTGACCCGAAACTTCAGAAAATATTAGAAAAGGAAACCTCGGCCTTTGGTGGCCAAATTGGCGTTTATGTTGAAAATTTAAAAACTGGACAGTTTGCTGCGGTGAATGCAGACACGATTTTTCCAACAGCCAGTATGATAAAAATTCCGATAATGCTTGGTACTTTTTCTCATATTTTGAATAGGAAGTTACAATATGATCAGGTGTTGACTTATCGAGATTCACTCAAATACGACGACGGCTTGGTGGGGTCATTTCGTGATAGTACGAAGATTCCGGTTTCTGAACTCATCTATTTAATGGAGTCGGTGTCGGATAATACCGCAAGTTTGTGGCTGCAAGGTTTGGTAAAAGGCCAAAGAATCAACGAACTGATGGATTCGCTTGGTTTGGGGAATACGAGAGTAAATTCTAGAACACCAGGGCGTAGTTATTTTCAGAAAACCTATGGTTGGGGTCAAACTACTCCGAAAGAAATGGCGACACTCATGAAGATGCTCAGAAAAGGTGAGGTTTTCTCAAAAGACGCTTCTTATAGAATGTACAAAACACTTGGGAATCAATATTGGGATGGCGAAGGTCTTTCTCAAATACCCGAAAATATAAAAACAGCCTATAAATCAGGAGCAGTAGATAGGTCAAAATCTGAGGTGATGTTGGTTCATGCTCCACACGGCGATTACGTTTTTTGTATGATTACTAAAAATCAAACCGATACCCAATGGAATAAAGACAATGAAGGTTACCGTGCAGCACGGAGAATCTCGTCTACACTCTGGAAATATTTCGAGCCAAAATCTAAGTGGAGGTTGCCAGATGGTTATGATAAATGGTTGTAATGCTGATTATTATGGTTTTTATCCATAAAAAAAGCCTTCCATTGGAAGGCTTTTTACGTTTGCATTAGAGCAATTAATATCTTTCTCTTCTTTGTGGTCTTTCACCTTTTGGTTCAGCTACTTTAACAACGATTGTACGTCCGTCTAATTCTGTTTCGTTCAAAGAGCTGATTGCGTTTTTTGCCTCGCTGTCGTTCGGCATTTCAACGAAACCAAATCCTTTGGAGCGACCTGTGAATTTGTCAAAAATAATTTTTGCTGAATCTACAGTTCCAAATTCTTCAAATGCAGCCAATAGGGTATCATCTGAAGTGTCGTAATTCAATTTTGCTACGAAAATGTTCATTTAAATAAAAATTATAAAATTAAGAAAAAAGAGCTAAAACAACGTAGCAAAACGATAAATCAAAAAAGAAAACCATTGAAGCAAACGAAGAAAAAACTCGAAATCGTGTCAAATGTATTATAAAATAATTTATTTCCAAATTATTTTCAGAATATTTTGCTCAAATCAATTATTTTTTATTAGAAACTTTGTTTTTTGTCAATTGAAGCCACAGGAATTGGCTTGACTCATGCTAGAATGGGTTAATGAATATTGGAAGTGTAGGGTTGTTCAAAGAATAATTTTAAAACTTACATTTTGTGGGTAGGCACAGTTTCATTTTAAAAGAATTAAAGGCATAAAAAAAGCCTTCTTTTATGAAGGCTTTTTTTGCTATCTTAAAAAGATATTAATATCTGCTATCTCTACCACCATTATCTCTTCTTGGTGGTCTGTCGCCTTTAGGCTCTGCTACTTTAACAACGATAGTACGACCATCTAGTTCTGAATCGTTCAATGCGTTGATAGCATTTCTTGCTTCTGCGTCGTTAGACATTTCAACAAATCCAAAGCCTTTTGAACGGCCTGTAAATTTGTCCATGATAACTTTTGCTGAATCAACTTCTCCGAATTCTTCGAATGCGGCTTGTAAAGTTTCGTCAGTAGTGTCGTAATTCAATTTTGCTGCGAAAATGTTCATAATAAAAATATTAAATAAATTAAAAAAAAGAGCTAAAACAACGCAGCAAAATCAAAGTAACAAAACTGAACCCAAAATGTGCAAACGAAATAAAAACTCGAAACTATTTGTAAAAGTAATTGAAATTATTTCGCTAACCTAATTATTTCTTAAAATAATTCATTGTTAACAATTATTTAACTTATTAGATATTAGGAAGAAAGGCTTTAATATCTTCGGTTATTATCAAAAATCAAAAAACTATTATAACCTTAAGCGTTTTTTTTCAATAGACTGTATTTTAATTTAGGCCGATGTTACTTTTTCGTTTTTTAAAAAAAAATAATTGTAATACAGGCTAAAGGATTAAAGGTTCCCGGTGGTTATTTAAACGAAGTGATATGAGTAGATACAATATATTGTCTTTTATTTTTTCCTTTTTGGTCAAAATCTACGTACTTACAACAATAAAAAGCTAAAGGCGTTTTATATTTGTTTTAAATCAGATAATAACCGTAACAAATATGTTTTCGATAGCATCTAAAACTTTTATTTTGAGATATACCTTATTCGCGATTTTGATCTTTTCCGCATTGTTTGGGCATGCTCAGCTCAAGAGTTATAAAAAAGGTCTGAGCAGTTTCGAAAGTGGTTATTATGATATGGCCATTAAAGAATTTTCGAAAGTAAAAGAAATAGAAGATTCCAAGAAAGGTGAATTGAACTTTAAAATAGCCGAGGCGTATAGATTGTCAAACCGATGGGTGGAATCTATACCGTTTTATGAAAAGGCTTTTCAGGCAGGATTTGTAAATAATGATGCGAACTTTTATTATGGCTACGCTTTGAAAGCCAATGAGGAGTATGACAAAGCAAAGGTTACGTTTCAAAAATTTATTGACTCAAAATCATCGAATAAAGTTTTAAACGAGAGAGCATTAAGAGAGCTCAATACACTTTTGCTAATATCTGACATTAAAACCAAAAAGTCTGAACTTGATTTTAAGAACTTTTCGGCCATCAATACGCAGAACATAGAATTTTCAGGCATTGTCAAAGACGGCTATTTTATATATTCCGCTTCGAAAAAAGACAAAACATATTCTAATGGGCTTCCATTTTTAGGTATATATAAATCTAAGGTTTCGGCAGATTTTAGTTCTGTTGGACCGGCGGAGCCATTGAGTATGAATATTCTTGATCCTGACAGAAACGAGGGAACGCCTGCATTTTCTCCTGACGGCAAAATAATGATTTTTGCCAGAGGTAACTCAGGTAAACGTAAGGATATTTCTCCTGATGTAGATTTGTATATAAGTAGGAATGTTCCTAATGAAGGTTGGACTGAGCCAAAACTGGTGTCAGCATCAGATTCTTCTTCTTGGGACGGCTCCCCGGCTTTTTCAAGAGATGGCAAAACCATTTATTTCAGTTCAAACCGTGCTGGGGGTAGCGGCGGATTGGATATTTATAGAGTCAATATGGATGCCTCAGGTCGTTTTGGCAATCCTTCTAACATGGGAAAGGCCATTAACACTGCTGGCGATGAGATGTTCCCTTTTGTGTCTGCTGATGGAAAATTATTTTTTGCGTCAGATGGGCATCCAGGTCTTGGAAAACTGGACATATTTGTTGCGGTAAGGTCCGGAGGTAAAACTACTGTTGAAAACCTTGGATTGCCTTACAATAGTTCTATGGACGACTTTGGTTATTCATTAGACGATGCCGGAAATATATTTTTTACTTCTAACAGAGCTGGTGGTAAAGGAAATGATGACATATACTATTATTTGGCCCCTCCAAAACCGGTCGATGAGTTGGTGAAAGTAGATGACCCCAACGACCCGAACAATCCAAACAATGTCGATAAAAATAATCCCAATTCTAAGTCTCAAAAAATAGTTAACTATTATTTGCAGGGTGTCGTTAAGAGCGACAATGTTTCTTTGGACTCTGCTTTGGTAAAAATTTATAAACTTGACGGTGGAGTAGAGTCAGATTTCGCGGAGATTTTTACACAAAATGGAAAGTTTGGCCCAGTTAAGATGGAGGAAGACGAAGATTATGTTATTTTGGTTGAAAAAAATACATTTCTCACGAAAAGAGAAGGATTTTCTATGTACGGAAGAAGTATTCCATACCCTTTGCTCAAAAAAGCGGTTACTGATACCACTTTTCAAACAGAAATAAGTCTTGAAAAGCTTTTTGTTGGTAAAACATTTAGACTTGAGAATATCTATTATGACCTTGATAAATTTGATATCAGAACCGATGCTGCATTTGAATTGGATAAGTTGGTTCAAATTCTGAAAGATAATCCATTTATAAAAGTGGAATTGGGTTCACATACAGATACCAGAGGGTCTGATTTGTACAACAACAGACTATCACAACGCCGTGCTGAGTCGGTAATTAGTTATTTGGCCATAAAAGGTATTTCTAAGGAAAGACTCACGGCCAAGGGATACGGAGAAACCGAGTTGATTGTGCAAGAGGCTAAAAACGAGGAGGACCACCAGATAAATCGTAGAACAGAATTTAAAGTTTTGGAAATAGTCCAAGAGTAGAAAGAGATATTTTAATTATTCAACCCTATAAAAATGAAGAAAAAACTTTTCGTACTTATGTTAGTAAGTAAATCACTGTTAGCACAATATCCTGTTGTTACTCTATATGAGGGCAATGCCCCAGGTCTAAAGCCTGAGGCTGTATTAAAAAAGGAAAATGTAGTCAAGGAAAAAGATGGAATAACGAGGATAAACGACATTACAGTTCCAACGCTCACCGTGATAAAGCCCAAAAAGAAAACATCTGATGCTGCAGTAATAGTTTGTCCAGGTGGTGGATACGGTATATTGGCTTGGGACCATGAGGGTACGAGCATAGGGGAGTGGTATGCGAGTAAAGGTGTTACGGCTTTTGTCTTGAAATACAGATTACCCCAAGACGAACTTTTTGATAATGCCGAAATCAGACCGCTTCAAGATGCTCAGCAGTCTATAAGATATATTAGGCAAAATGCCAATAAGTTAGGAGTAAGTGCCAATAAAATAGGCATAATGGGTTTTTCGGCTGGTGGGCATTTGGCTGCTACCACTTCAACTCATTTTTCTAATCAAGTTGGTGAAATTACAAATC
The DNA here is from genome assembly GCA_945885545.1 of Spirosoma fluviale. Classification (GTDB taxonomy): domain Bacteria; phylum Bacteroidota; class Bacteroidia; order Cytophagales; family Spirosomataceae; genus Leadbetterella; species Leadbetterella lacustris. The sequence goes on along the minus strand of CAMCYZ010000015.1, from coordinate 3,884 downwards.
CCCGAGTAAGTGTCAGGCCTGATTTTACGGTATTAATGTATCCCGTAGTTTCTTTTTCTGATAAAATTGGTCATGTGGGTTCTAGAGATAATCTGATTGGTAAAAATCCTTCAGTTGCCAAAATAGAATCCTATTCTAATGAACTGCAAGTAAGTAAGGATACTCCACCCGCTTTTTTGGTACACGCATTTGACGATTGGGTACATGTAGACAACAGTTTGAACTATTACAAAGCACTCCGAAAAAACGGTGTGGCATCAGAAATGCACTTATATGATAGGGGCGGACATGGATTTTCAATGAAGAAAACCAACAAAGGACCCGTGGCCAGTTGGCCGGCTAGATTAGAAGAATGGATGCGTTTGAATGGTTTTATGAACTAAGGGTTTTTTTGAAGGAATATACAATTCAAGGTTTTCACCGTTTAATAAAAAATGAAAACAATGCTTTTTTTCGTGTTCCTAAAAAACTAATTTTATATAAGAATTTAGAAGTAAATATAAAAAAAATGAAAAAAGTAATACTATCAATCGGCCTTGGAATAGTAGTTAGTTCTGTTTCTGCTCAGGTGGTTAATTCTACAAAAATTCACATCAGCGAAGGAGCTTTAGTCAGTTTCGGTACAGATGTCACCAACAATGGCGAAATTAGCAACAATGGAAAAGTACATCTCAGGGGTGACCTGAAAAACAACGCAAAGTTAGTTTCAAAAGGAGAAGTAGTGGTTGATGGAACAACTCAACAAAATATTTCGGGTACTCACATAGCAGAAATGTCAAAAGTGGCTGTGGAGAATGATGTAAATCTTCAAACAGCAGTCGCTGTTTCTGAGGAACTGTCTTTCAGAAAAGGTATAGTTTCAAGCAACAACGGTTCTGCTTTGGAAATGGGAGAAAATGCTTCTCACAATGGAGCGAGCGACTTGTCTCACGTTTCTGGATCAGTAAAGAAAACTGGGAATAGTTCTTTTGAATTTCCGGTGGGTGATGGCATGAATCTGAAAAGCTTTCAAGTTAGTAAGATGTCTGGAAATACTTTGGAGGCACAGTACATAGCAAAAAACCCTCTTGAACTTGCTTCTGAACTGGACTATGATGTTGAAGAAATCAATCAAACAGAATATTGGGTGTTGAAGTCTAATGATAACAATAAAGTTGATGTAAAATTGAACGATAATTCTGACGTGGCATATCTTAAACGTGGAGTTTGGGTGAAAGAAAATACAGAAATGGCGGTTTCAAGTGCCAGCAAAGAAGGTGCTATGTTTACGTCTGGTAAAGGAAAAATAATCGCTAAAGAAATCGGTGTATGGCCAAATCCAACACAAGGTCAGTTTAACCTGAAATTGACAGGAATGAGAGATACAGATAAAATCTCTGTTGACATTACCAATCAAGATGGAAGAGTGATAATGAAAATGGATGGAGCTGTAAAACAACTTAGAAAGGCTTACACTTTACCTCAAGGTATGGTTACCACTAATCTTACCGTTAGAGTAATCAATGGCACAGAGGCAATGACACAAAGTTTGATATTGAATAGATAGTTTTGTAAAGATTACAATAAAAAGGGGCTTTTAGCCCCTTTTTTTGTATCTTCAAGATTCTGCTAAAGCATTCTCTTTTCCAAAATAGAATTGTAAGATTTTTGCAAAAGGGCTTTTACGCCGAGAATTAAATTCGCAAACCTAGGGTCTTGAGTTAGACCGTTTTTGTATCTGGCATATATCTGTTGAATGATGACGGCATTTTTGAACAAACCGAAAACATAAAAGTACAAGATATTTGATACATCAACTTCCGGATTTATTTTTTGATAATGAGCCACGTATTCTTCTCTTGTAAAATTGCCTGGCAACCAACTGAGGTTAAAGGTTTTCTCGAAATCTCCGTCGCCAGCTTCACACCAATAGGAGAGGCTAGTGCCAATATCCATTCTGGGGTCGCCGATAGTTGCCATTTCCCAGTCTAAAATCGCCAATATCTTTTGATTTTCTAAGTCAAATATTACGTTGTCGTACTTAAAGTCGTTGTGCAGCAGCGTTGGTTTTATTTCTGATGGCATATTTGCAGTGAGCCAATTGAAAACCAATAATTCGTTTTCTATTTCGTCAGTTTTTGCATTCAAATATCTTTCGTGCCATCCATTTACCTGTCTTGCAATATATCCCTCGGGTTTTCCTATTTTCTCTAAAGGGGTATTTTCTATTTTGATTTTGTGTAGCTCTGCTTGTGTTTCGCATATTTGTAGAGACAAATTGGCCATTAATTCAGGATTTAGAAACTCTTTTTGTTTCTTAAATTCAGAATTTCGAAGTATCGTACCTTCCAGTTTTTCCATCAAGTAAAATTCACTTCCTAATACTGATTCGTCTGCGGTGTAAAATAACGGTTTGGGTATTTTCTCAAAACCTGCCTTTGTCAAACTTACTAATATTTCGAACTCTCGACGCATATTATGACCACCCTTGATGGCTTTTGCTCCTTTGGGTGGTTTCCGTAAAACGTAGTTTTTGCTTTCAGTCAGAATCAGGTAAGTCAAGTTTGAGTATCCTCCAGGAAATTGCTTAATGCCAATTACTTTTCCGAAATCCTTAATATTTTGGTTTAAAAAAAATTCTAAAGAGAGCAAGTCTAATTCTTCTCCGCTTCTAATTTCTTTGGCTTCATCATTTATCATAAAGAAACGGGGTTGAAGTTCTTGAGGATATTCTTTGCCAAGGCCGATTTGTGTACTTCGTCGGCTCCGTCATATATCCTCGATGCTCGTTCGTGTGCATACCAATGTGACAAAACAACGTCGTTGGTCATTCCAAGGCCACCATGAACCTGTATGGATCTGTCTACAACCCTTAGCATCATATTGGCCGTGTGGAATTTTATAGCCGAAATTTCATCCCTGCAAGCTGAGGCTCCAAATTCATCAATGTTTTTGGCTGTATTCAGTACTAAAAGCCGCGTGGAGTCTATTTCAGCCTTAGATTCGGCTATAAATCCATGAATAAACTGCTGATGTCCGAGGGTTTTATCATCGGTTATTTTCCTTTTGAGGGCGTATTGACACATGAGGTCAAAACTACGTTGTGCAATGCCGATGAACCGCATACAATGATGAATTCTTCCGGGGCCAAGACGTTCTTGTGCGAGTTTGAATCCACTTCCTTCTTCGCCCACCAAATTGGTTTGTGGAACTCTGACATTGTTGTATTTTACCTCTGCATGGCTTGCCCAGCCATCTCCCGCATGACCCATGATGGGAATATTTCTAATAAATTCATATCCAGGAGTATCCAACGGTACGATGATTTGGCTGGCTCTTTGGTGTGGAGCCGCATCGGGGTTTGTTACGGCCATCACTACCGCAAAAGCCGCACCGTCGGCCGATGAGGTAAACCATTTGTGTCCATTGATTATATAATCTGAGCCGTCTTTTATGGCAGTTGTACCCATTATCACGGGGTTTGAACCGGCAAATTCGGGTTCGGTCATGCTAAAACAACTTCTGATTTTACCTTCTTGTAACGGTTTTAAGTATTTGTCTTTGAGTTCTTTAGAGGCATATTTGTGTAATAATTCGGTATTGCCAATATCGGGAGCTTGGGTATTAAATACGTAGTGCCCGAAAGGTGAGTAGGCCAAAACCTCGGAAATCTGCCCAAACTCGCAAAGAGAAAGTCCTAGTCCGCCTTCTTGTTCTGAAAGCTGTAAGCCAAAAAGATCTTCTGTTTTTACTAATTCTCGTTTTTCTAACAGCAGAGGTTCTATTTTTGAGAAAAGCCCATTTAAATTCTCAGGGGTTTCTAATTCATAAAGATGCTCTTTTACGAACTGTTTAATTTTTGGTAAAAGCTCTTTTATTTTGGTTGTTTCGAAGATATTATTCAT